>JBDSEJ010000491.1:0-3437 GCA_039920105.1 Candidatus Nitrotoga sp.
TATAAAAATGAGCTAACCTAATTGACTTAATTAAATATTTTTGTTGTCCACAAAATCTGTGGATAACTTTGTGAGTAATTTCAATATAACTAGGTTAACTATTAATTCTATATACGATTTTCCTGGCTGCTCATTTCATAGGCTAAAATTATATTTGCATAAAAACAGTTACTTATAATTATTACTCAATTGATGTTTTAAAATGATCCTCACAACTGAGTATGCTTCTGACTTGTGGATAACCAGCAGTATGTCAAGCACTTTTGTTAAGGTTTTTTTAAATTCATGCATTATCCCCACCGGTATAAGCATTTCAGCATTGGCAAATTGAGTTATGTCCTATTCAATTAAAGTATGGCAGCTGGCTTTATAACAGCGTGCTCAAATTATGCGAATTTAAAGAAATGAGTTCGATACCGCACAGATCACCTGAAATAAATAGACTTAATATTCTAGTTCTCCCCACTTTGACTATGAATGTAAATGTTTAACGATGTTTACGGGTAGCTTTTGAGTACTCTCATACTTTCGCTGAAAAATGGAGAGCATTTTAATTTTTGTTAAATTACGAGGAAACTGAAAATGAAAAAACTGACGAGCGTAGTAGTTGTTTTAAGTGCATTGGGATTAGGTATTGCACCGGCTTATTCCGATCAAGGGTCAGAGGCTAAATCAGATATAAAGATCAGCAATTACGATGAACATAATAAAAATATGAATCAATGCGTTAAAACTGCACTAGAGAAACATCCCGGCGGTGTAATTGAGGTGGAATTTGAAAAAGAAGATGACAAGTCCATATTCGAAGTTGAGATCCAGGGTAAAGACGGAAAAAAATGGGAGGTTGAATGTGATGCCGTTACTGGTGATGTTATAAAAGACGAAGAAGAGAATAAAGACAAGAAGGAAGGTAAAAAAGAAGAGAAGAAGTAATACCTAAAAGTAAACTCCATCCTGTACTCCGAACGGACTTATCTGGGCCATCCTGTAACTCCGGCTCCGCTAGAACGGCGACAAGTCCGTAAGGAGTTTTTCCAGCTTGGTGGGGTTTGTTAATATTTGTTTGTATTTATTGGAATTTCAATAAGTCGATGCGATTTGGAATAGTTTAAGTTCTGCCCCATTTCAGCTCATTTCAAGTTTACCGAAACAAACAGTACATGCATCGTACTTTCAAAATATTAATTTGTTAAGGAGAATGTAATGGCCTACGTTGATGGTTTCGTTTTGCCGCTTCCAAAAAAGAATATAGAGGCTTACCGTGAAATTGCCAGTAAATGCGGCGCGATCTGGCGCGAGCATGGCGCGCTGCAATACCGCGAGTGTATTGCTGAGGACGTGAAGCCTGGCAAGCTGACTTCGTTCCCACAAAGTGTGAATCTCGAAGCCGAAGAAACCGTCATTTTTGCTTGGATCGTGTATGAATCGCGCGCCCACCGCGATGAAGTTAATGACAAAGTAATGAAAGATCCACGTATGACTGACATGATGAAACCAGAATCCATGCCGTTTGATGGAAAGCGAATGATTTATGGTGGGTTTGACGTAATAGTTGATCTATAAAAGATAGGAAGTGCACTTGGCTGGTAAAGTTGTATTGACAGGCTTAGCGCACACACTGAGGGAATCCAGAAATTTGATATAGTCTTCACTCAATACTATTTGGCCAAAAACCTAATGACGCAATTGCGGCGGCTGGTTTCAGCTTATATGAACGTGGCCGTGGATATGGCGCTGCGGCAGATATGGATGACGATGCAGGATTGAGAGGCTGGCAAGAGCAAGTTCATTGAAGCGGCAAACGGGAAGCGTTGCAATACGCGGGAAAAATCACGACAATAATAGCTAAAAACGCATGCCGAAAGCGGATTCGAGAAATACAGCATCGTGCAAGACCGGTTGTTTGAGAGTAATTTTGATCGGGAGATTAAGAAATTCAGGCCGATAGCAAACCCGATAGTGTCAAGGAATGATGCGATGACCACCAAGAAAGCCACCCCGTCATGGAGTGATGTCAAAACAAGACTGGTCGATTTCGACCGCGCCGGACTGCTTGGGTTGCTGCAAGACCTGTACGCTGCCAACAAGGATAACAAAAACTTTCTGCACGCCCGCCTCAGTCTGGGCGACGATGTCCTCAAACCATACAAAATCATCATCGACCGCTGGCTGTGGCCCGATATGTTCAAGAATCAGGACACGTCGGTCGCCAAAGCCAAAAAGCCTATCGCCGATTACAAAAAAGCCATCGGTCAAGCGGAAGGTCTGGCCGAGCTGATGGTATTTTATTGCGAACGTGCGGCAGGGTTTAGCGATGATATCGGCCTACAGGATGAGGGCTACTTCGATGCGCTTGTGCGGATGTTCGAACAGGCTTTGAAAACCATCTCCAGCCTGCCTGTCGCGCAACGCCAGCCTTTATGGGACAGACTGGATACGGTGCGCAGCATTTGTCACAACTTCGGCTATGGCGTGGGTGACGATATGGACGAACAGCTTGCCGAGTACGAAAGCGATAATTGAACGCGATCAACAGGCTACGCTTCATGCAAAAAACCCCCGCCTTATAGCGCTGCTGGAAGGTCATGGCAAATGAATGGAGCTTGCCACCTGAGACAACCACGCATGTGACTGCGCTGCCCGCATTCGAGTCAGAGCTTGTCTTTACATCTTTTCTTAAGTGGCGCTCAAGAGCGTTTCGCCACATTTCTGCCTTGCTGCCAGAGTAATAAAGCTCCCAATGCGCCCGCAAGAATGGATGCAATGAACACTCCAATCTTCGCAGCCGCGAAGTCCGGGGCATCTGGAAACGCCTTGGCAGCGATGTAAAGCGACATCGTAAACCCAATGCCGGCAAGCGCAGCGGCGCCGATCATCTGCCGCCAGGAATATATATCGGGTTTGATGGCCAATCCCATTCGAACCGCTATAGCGGCTGCCGTGACCATGCCAAGAGGCTTACCGACAACCAACCCCAGCAAGATGGCAATGATCAGGGACTCACGTCCATCGACGACCTCCATTGAAAGAACGAGCCCCGCATTGGCAAGTGCGAATAATGGTAGCACCAAGTAGCTGGACCACGGTTCCACCGTCCGCAATAGTTTGTTGGCCGGGGATTCGATCCGGTCGTGAATGGCATCGAGAGCGCGCATTGATGACTCAGAAGGCCCGTGTCGCAGGATTCTTTCATCTGAACTGTGCATTTCGACGTGGAGCACCGACTCGGCCTGTGCCATTAATGCCGCCAGATTCGCAGGGGGTCGGGTTGGTGTAAGGGCAGCAACAATTACGCCTGCGAGGGTGGCGTGCAGCCCGGCGGCATGCAGAAATATCCACAAGATGATTCCCAGTAGCGCGTAGGGAAGCGCACGGTAGACGCCACCCCGGTTAAGCAGCAGCAACAGCCCGGTAACAATTACTGCGACGGCGACATA
>JBDSEJ010000492.1:0-6260 GCA_039920105.1 Candidatus Nitrotoga sp.
TGCATCATATCCAGCTCAGTCCGCCAACACAGTCATTATCCACTTCTGGATGCTAGTTCGACGATCAGTTCGTGATATTTGACCAAAGCGCGGCTAAACAAAAAAGCTAAGAAGTCACATTCTACGCCAGACCGATATCAGTACAATAACGTCAATTCGAGCAGTCTCCTCCATAACAAATTGGATCTATCAACATGATTAACACTCTTCATAATTGTCGAGGTAATAATCGAGATGCAATTGTTGAAAATCGACTGGGATGGTACCGAACCTTCACTGCAAGAGCATAGAGGCAAAGTTATGAATACGTGGCATAACTTAAAGCCCCTCCAGCTTCACTGCTTATGAAAGTAATGTAAGCTCTTTTAGCCTTTAACAATACACTTACGCTAGTGTTCAAATGCAATATAAATTATGGCCTGAAAAATGAGCGAAATTGCTCATAAACGTCATTACCAAAATTTTTATTGAAATAGAAAAACAAGCCAGACTATGAGCATGAATGATATTGGATAACATAAATTGAATCTTATTTCGACAACTCAATTCCTCAACCGTCATTTGCTCTGGTTCTTGATTGGCGTATATATTATTGCCGTTATTTTTCCAGTTCCAGGACTCTGGATTAGAAGTATTTCTTTCGGCGAGATATCTATCTACCAACAAAAAACAAATGTTTCGTTGCTGATGATTATGCTTGCCATACTTATGTTCAATGCTGGTCTAGGGTTGAAAATAGCTCATTTAAAAAATATTTTACAAACAAAACGCGTTTTACTAGCCGGACTATCAGCGAATATCGCTATCCCCATCGCCTATATTTTTGTCGTAACGGTCCTGATGCGGCTATGGTATGAGCCGCTAGAGGCCCAACATATTCTAGTGGGTCTGGCATTGGTTGCCGCTATGCCAATCGCTGGGGGTTCGACCGCTTGGGCTCAAAACGCGAATGGTAATTTGGCACTAAGCTTGGGATTGGTTTTTTTCTCTACGATTTTAAGCCCATTAATTACTCCGTTAGAGTTTAATATTTTTGGTGAAATGGCCTCGGAGCATTTCGAGAAGGTCTTGCAGGGCTTATCAGTATACGGTTCAGGTGCATTTCTAGGGCTTTGGGTGGTTCTACCCTCATTACTGGGCATTGCAGTGCGTTTGATAGTTAGCGATGGTTGGCTAGATAGCGGAATGCCATATTTAAAGTTCATCAATAGCATTGTTTTGTTGCTGTTGAATTACTCAAATGCTGCAGTCTCTCTGCCGCAAGCTTTAGCTGATCGTGACTATGATTTTCTAGCTATCACATTAGTTATTTCCGCAGGTTTATGTTTAACCATGTTTGCTGCTGGGTATGGCTTGAGCCGCTTATTCAAGTTAGGCCATACTGATCGCGTTTCACTGATGTTCGGATTGGGTATGAATAATAACGGGACCGGATTGGTGTTGGCATCACTGGCATTATCTTATTACCCTAATGTAATGGTGCCGATTATTTTCTACAACTTGGTTCAACACATTGCAGCGGGTACTGTGAACGAGGTCATGAACAGAAAAAAATAACTGAACAAGTAATATAGGCAACCGGAATGATGGTGGGCAGCGACTGACATGATTACAAGACAAGTCGGTCGGTTGAATGTAGAAAATTAGAACGCCAAACGAGAAATTAAAAGTACCTCATAGGTCTCAACCTGTTCGCTCTACAACTTGAGCTGCCACTTTATTTCTATCTAAGTTGTCAGATTTCTAATTCTGAATGTTTAAAATTGAGTTGGAATTATTGTTATTTTAATCAAGATAAAATAGTTTTCGCGCAGAGCATTCCACTCATCACGGCACCTTCTAACGTAGCCGGATACTCGCCTGCCGTGTAATCGCCCGCTAACATTATGTTAGCTAGCTGCGTAATATGGGAAGGGCGAGGCAGGTTCGTTTCACAGGAGAACGTCGCGCGTTTTTCTGCAATAACTTTATGCCACAATGGTGCTTCCATTACTCCAAATTGTTCGCATATCTCTTGCGCTACTTTTTTCGCTAATAAATCATGTGTTAAATCCTGATGCTTGCCTTGCGTGCTAATTACGGCGGCAATAAGGCCAGGCTGTCCGGCGATCTGTCCCTTATCAAATATCCATTGAGCAAAGCAGCGGTCTAAACCTAACATCGGGCGAGGCAAGCGCACCTGTTCGGGGTATTGCAGATACACGGTATAAATAGGCTGATGCGGAATAGCTGCAATCTGCTCAGCTGTGAATTCAAGTTGCGGCACCGTTCGGAACAGTCGCGCAGCTGGAATGGGCGAGGCTGCACAGATCACATGGCTGAATGTTTTTGTATGCGCTGCGAATACTGCAGTTGAACGGGTGATTAATTTTATTTCATTGCCAAGTGGAATTAAGGTTTCTACTGTGCAAGCTGTTAGTACCGTGCCCCTGTGTTGTTTGACATATTCACTCGCCCGTTCTGGAAATAGTGCTGTGAAATCTATCCTTGGCAGCAGCATGTCGCTATCACTGCGCAAACCGTTCAGACTGTCACGCAATACATTCAGTAGAATTTGAGCGGAGGCAATGTGGACCGGCGTGTTGAGTGCGGCGATGCAGAGCGGCTCCCATAGTAATCGTATCAGCTCGTCACCTTGGCCATATTTACGTAAAATTTCGGACACACTGATATCATGTGGCAAGGTGAAATTAATGCGGCCTAGCGCCAGCATAAAACGAGCTACGCGCAGGCGTTCGCCGAATGACAGTCCTTTTGCGCTAAGCAGCCCAGCCAGCAGATGGAGTGGTGCGGGAAGGTGTGGTGCTTTTAATTCAAAGCGATTGTGTAGTGTAAGTTGCAGCGGCAAACGCAGGAAGTCTTGCTCGATGTTGCCGCCGACTTGTTCTATAAGCTGTAGTGTGTGGTGATAGCAGCCAAGTAAAATGTGCTGGCCGTTATCGAGCTGAACATTATTATTCCGCACACCACGCGCGCGACCGCCAAGTTGTTTGGCGCTTTCGAATACTGTAACCCTAACATCTGCTGCAGCAAGCGTAACGGCGGCAGCCATGCCGGCGTAACCGCCACCAATGATAGCGACATGGTAATTTTTGTTATTGCTCACGTTCCCAATTCTCTATCGCTTTGAGCACAGCGAAGTGCAGGGAATTATTCCATTTTCAATTCTACTCAATATAAAACTCTACTATGGCGTTAGGACGACTGGCAGATTAGGATAGTTACAGTGCACTTAGTTTCTCACCCACGTTTTCCATGCCAACCATAGTTTGCGCAACGGAGTAAGCGAGACGCGCTCCTTCAGCACATGACAGCCGCTGTCAACGATTTCATTCAGCGTTGCCCGATAAATTGCCGCCATGATAAGGCCGGTGCGCTGTGCCTTACGATCTGCAACAGGAAGTTGCTCGAGTGCTCGCTGGTAGTAACGTTGCGCACGATCAATCTGAAACTGCATTAGTTTCTGAAAGCCTTCACTCTCCTTGTTATCGAGGATATCGCTGGTATGTACACCAAAAAGCGCTAACTCACCAAGCGGCAGGTAAATGCGTCCACGTCGAGCGTCTTCGCCCACATCACGGATGATATTGGTAAGCTGGAAAGCAAGGCCTAGATCGTGTGCATATTTGAGTGTATTAGGGTCCGTGTAGCCGAAAATTTTCGCAGCGAGCAACCCCACTACCGAAGCGACACGATAGCAATACTGTTGCAAGGCCTTGAAATCAACATATTGGTGCTGTTGCAAGTCCATTTCCATACCGTCTATGATCTCGTGGAAATGTTCTTGTGGTAATTCGAATTGTTTGACTACCGGCATCAATGCCCGTGCGACTGGATGCTGTGGTGTTCCTGTGTAAATGGCAGTCACTTCAGTGTGCCACCAAGCCAGCATGGTACGAGCCACGTTATCGTCTGAACTTTCGTCCACAACATCGTCTACTTCACGACAAAAAGCATACAACGCTGTGATAGCGCGACGCTTGCCTGGCGGCAGAAACATAAAGCTGTAGTAAAAGCTTGAACCGCTTTTAGCTGCCTTGTCTTTACAGTACTCTTCTGGAGTCATGTTAATTCGTAATTTAATAGTGACGGTTAATTCGTAATCAATTGAAACTGGCTGGATTATCCCTTTAAAAATTAAGGGGAGCGCTTTTGCCCAGCATGATAACCCAGTCGAATGGCCGTAACACAGGACGATGGCGGAACATGTCGAACTGCACGGCTTCAAGCTTGTCGAGAATGCGATTGCCGCCCGCTATGATGAGTCTCATTTCAATGCCAATGCGGCCAGTGAGTATGCTGCCGAGCGGGGCGCCGCTGCGCATCATGTCGCGTGTGCGCTGCACCTGAAACCGCATGAGTTGTTGCCATTCCTTACCCACATAACTTTGCGCAACATGCGCTTCAGTTACCCCAAACTGCGCCATATCGTCCTGCGGTATATAGATACGATTGATAGCATAATCTTTTGTGACATCCTGCCAGAAATTGATAAGTTGCAAACTGGTACAAATGGCGTCGGAATACTTTAAGTTTGACGGTGTAGCTTCTTCATACAGGTGTAACAGTAGCCTGCCGACCGGATTAGCTGAACGACGGCAATAATCCAGCACTTCGTCGAAATTAGCATAACGTTTTTTGAGTACATCTTGCGAGAAAGCATCAAGTAGATCGTGGAACAATTGCATTGGCAGCTGGTGCCGAGCAATGATATCTGACAAATCCCGGAACAAAGGTGTTAGCGGTGTTTCATCAGCGGCAATTCGGTTGAGTTCATTACGAAAATTCTCAAGTGCCGTGAAGCGTTCCTCATTTTTGAGATCGCCCTCATCAGCAAAGTCGTCAGCCTGACGCGCAAAATGGTAAATTAATTCTACTGCTCGCCGCAAGCGTTTGGGCAGAAAGATGGAGGCAACAGGAAAGTTTTCGTAGTGATTGACGGCCATTTGAATACAAACTTTGATCAGTTATTTAGTGTTGATGAAATCCAGAATACAGCAAGCAGTGAAGATAAAGGCAACTAAGCAATTATGCTTACATTAAATGAAATATAGCAGTGCAAAACTGTGAGATTGTTAATAATTTCGGGCAATGCATAGGCTTTTAAACAGGGTTCATATTTATCAGAATTTTCATCTCGAATCTCTTTACTGAAAATAAAACTTCATGATTTGACGAATATTCTGTTGAAGCACATCTTTATTTGATGATTACGACTGATAGCCGCAATGGTGCAATCACTCGTCCTTTGTCAGATACAGCTTTCTTTAGAACATTGTTTCATTCAATTTCTAAAAATTGAATTTTAAGTTCTTGCTTTGCCATGGGTCTGCAGTAATTCCACGGTAGGCCAGGCAGAGACTTTTATAATGGTGAAGTTCAGGTTAGTTCGACGCGGGGTAGCGGTAATAGATAGTATTTAGATAATGCGCAACATCTTCAATGTCTTCATTATTCCACCCAAGCCTCGAAACTCCCTGCCAGCGTTGTACTTCCGACTGCAGGCTTTCCAAGTTAGTAACAAGTTTCTTTTCCCGCCAATGAACTTGGGTGCTGTGACAGGCGATGCAATGCGTTGAGTACAATAACTCACCACGTGAAGGTGTAGTATTTTGTATTAATTGCGCTTCAGCATTAGCGAAATTTCCGCAAAAAACGAACAGCCCAGTAAGGATCAATTTACGAAACATTCCGATCTCCCGAATAATGTTACTTGATTCAGTATATACCCCAAGACAGAGTTTTGTCGCCTGATGCAGTGCGTCATAAATAATGGAATTCAATTAAATGCCTGGTCTAAAACTGCCTATTATTTGTATACCCAAGTCCAAATGAATCCCGAAAATGATCGCTATCAGAGAACTTTTCCAAGCGCAAAAGGGTTGAGGCACGCGTTCAATTCGAAATCGCATCATGCCGTTGCTGAACTTAAAATACCAGCGACACCCTGGCCAAGGTCACTCGTGTTCGGACCAACTTGAATAAGTACATTTCTATTTAACCTACTACACTAGCGACAATAAGAATCTTGGTTAAGTCAATGCGGAAAATACTGCCCCCAGACGAACTATCCCCTGTTTGAAAGTTGTCTCGTCCATACTACCGTATCCAAGCCGCAAGCCGAATCCGCACTGACCCGTATCAGAATATTGCGAACTAGATACCAGGCGAACTCCATTCACCAGTGCTTTGGACGTTAGCAAGTGAGCATCCAACCCATTGGCCATTCGTAACCAAAGCGCCAATCCACCTGCGGGAAC
>JBDSEJ010000493.1:0-4447 GCA_039920105.1 Candidatus Nitrotoga sp.
TTTACCTAGCGGGAAGCACGCTTACGTTCTTGTTCAGTAAGATAACGCTTGCGCACACGTATGGACTGCGGAGTGATTTCCACCAGCTCGTCGTCATCGATAAACTCAACAGCAGACTCCAGCGTAAGCTGGATTGGTGTGGTCAAGCGCACTGCTTCATCCGTACCGGAGGAACGTACATTGGTCAATTGCTTGCCCTTGATCGGGTTAACCACAAGGTCGTTATCGCGAGTGTGTATGCCAATAACCATGCCTTCATACAATTTATCCCCGGGGCTGACGAACATGCGACCACGATCTTCCAGTTTCCATAAGGCATAGGCCACGGCCTCGCCATTGTCTTGAGAAATCAGCACCCCATTATGACGACTTGGCATATCCGGTTTGACCGGACCGTATTCATCGAATACATGCGAGATCAGTCCTGTGCCACGTGTCATGGTCAAAAAATCACCTTGAAAACCAATCAAGCTGCGTGCCGGAATACGATATTCCAAACGTACACGGCCTCTTCCATCTGACTGCATGTCCTGTAAATCGCCGCGCCGACGGCCCAGCTCTTCCATTACCGCACCCTGGTTTGTCTCTTCAACGTCTACAGTGAGCATTTCATATGGCTCACATTTCTCACCATTAATTTCACGAAACACCACGCGAGGTTTTGAAACAGCTAATTCAAAACCCTCTCGACGCATGTTTTCCAGCAGGATGGTCAAATGCAATTCACCACGTCCTGACACCAGAAAAGAATCAGTTTCGCCCGATTCTTCCACGCGCAATGCCACATTGACCAACAGCTCTTTAGTCAGACGATCCCGAATCTGGCGACTAGTGACAAACTTGCCTTCTTGTCCTGCCAAGGGAGAGCTGTTCACCTGGAAGGTCATAGTCAAAGTGGGTTCATCTACCTTAGGCATGGGCAGAGCTTCTGGCTGGTTAATATCGGCCAAGGTAACGCCAATACCAATATCTTCAATACCGTTGACCAGGATGATGTCGCCAACACCCGCTTCTTCCATTTGTACCCGCTCGATACCACGAAAGCCCAGAACCTGATTGACCCGCGCTTTCTTCGGCGGATTACCGCCATTCAGCACCATGACATCCTGACCAGGCTTAATCCGCCCCCGCGAAACGCGTCCAACGCCGATGCGTCCCACAAAGCTTGAATAATCCAGCGCAGAAATTTGGAATTGCAATGGTCCGTCCATATCGCCAACTGGCGCCGGCACATGCTTTAAAACGGTATCGAACAACGGGCGCATATCTTTGCTCGGATTCGCCAAGTCCAATGTCGCATAACCATTCAACGCCGAAGCGTAGACTATCGGAAAATCCATTTGCGCTTCAGTTGCGCCAAGCTTATCGAACAAATCAAAGGTATGATCCACTACCCACTCTGGCCGCGCGCCGGGACGATCTACCTTGTTAATTACCACGATAGGACGCAAACCCAATGCCAGCGCCTTGCGTGTAACAAAACGGGTTTGCGGCATCGGGCCTTCCACCGCATCTACCAGCAACAGCACGCCGTCTACCATCGACAGAACGCGTTCCACTTCACCGCCAAAGTCGGCGTGCCCAGGAGTGTCCACGATATTGATATGCACACCTTCATATTCCACGGCGCAGTTTTTTGCCAGAATGGTGATGCCGCGCTCTTTCTCAATATCATTACTGTCCATGACGCGTTCAGCGACATGCTGGTGCGCGGCGAAAGTGGCTGTCTGGGACAGCAATTTATCCACCAAGGTGGTTTTGCCATGATCAACGTGGGCAATGATGGCGATATTACGGAGTACGCGCGACATGTTTACTACCTAAGCAAGATAAAGGGCGCGCATTCTAGCATAAGGTCACCTCTAAGCATTATATTTCATCATTACAATATTTCATCATTACAAACCACTATTTTGAGTACAAAATTAATCGTTGCCGACTTTTCAGGTAACATCACATGCAAATTTATTCTCTGGCTATGTGTTAGCCAGCTGTGTATAATGAGCAGTCGTTGCACTATATGTGTAGCGATTGCTCATCGTTTTCTGACCTCTGGCGTCTCTGACGCGTCTTGCTTTTACCGGTTAGCGACGATGTATTGCGCTGGTAGAGTATATTGATCTCCCTACTAAATTTTAGTGTGTGGCCTTTAGCCACGCATGCGCTTTGATATTAATTATTAATTAAGGAACAACCGTGCCTATTGAAAACACAGCTACACCTATTAAAGTTATTACTTTTGCCTCTCTGGGATTGAACCCATTAATACTCAATGCCGTGGAAGAGTCCGGCTATACCGTGCCCTCACCCATACAGGCCGAAGCCATTCCCGAAGTGATGGCGGGTCACGATCTGATGGCATCCGCCCAGACGGGTACCGGCAAAACTGCTGCTTTTATACTGCCGGCTTTACACCGCATCGCTGAACCTGCTGCAGTGCGTAGCAAGGGCCCACGCGTGCTGGTGCTGACCCCTACGCGCGAATTGGCGCAACAGGTTTCAGACGCTGCCACAAAATACGGCAAAAACATGCGCCTGAAAGTAGTGAGCATTCTCGGTGGCATGCCCTATCCGCTTCAAAACAAACTGCTATCTAACCCGGTAGATATTTTAGTG
Source organism: Candidatus Nitrotoga sp. (assembly GCA_039920105.1). Classification (GTDB taxonomy): domain Bacteria; phylum Pseudomonadota; class Gammaproteobacteria; order Burkholderiales; family Gallionellaceae; genus Nitrotoga. The sequence continues at coordinate 2,617 of JBDSEJ010000493.1, forward strand.
GCTACGCCAGGTCGATTGATTGATCACATCGAACGCGGCCGCATAGACTTCTCGCGTCTGGAAATGTTGGTACTGGACGAGGCCGACAGAATGCTGGATATGGGCTTCATTGATGACGTGGAACGCATCGCCGCAGCCACCCCGGACACACGCCAAACGCTGTTGTTCTCTGCCACACTGGATGGTGTAATTGGCAACCTGGCAAAACGCCTGCTTAAAAATCCAAAGCGCATCAGCATTGCAGCTACCCATGCACGCCACGAAAACATCGAACAACGCCTAATGTACGTGGACGACATGGCACACAAGGGCCGTTTGCTCGATCACTTGCTGCGAGATACAGACTTGAACCAAGCATTGGTTTTCACCGCTACCAAACGCGACGCCGATGCTTTGGCTGACAAACTGCTGTCTCAAGGACATTCCGCCGCCGCACTACATGGTGACATGAACCAGCGCGAACGCAACCGCACCTTGGTTAACCTTCGCCGTGGCCAAGTGCGTATTTTGGTGGCGACTGACGTGGCCGCCCGTGGCATCGACGTTCCAGGCATTTCCCACGTAATCAATTTCGACCTGCCCAAGGCCGCAGAAGACTACGTGCACCGTATCGGACGTACCGGACGCGCTGGATCTTCCGGAATCGCAGTATCGTTTGCTTCCAACCGCGATGCCGGTAATCTGCAAAAGATCGAACGTTACACTGGGCAGAGCATAACCGCTCATATCGTTGCCGGCCTGGAACCAAAATTCAAACCGCGCTCAAACCCCTCCAGCACACGCGGCAAACCCGGCGGATATGGACGTAATACACATCCTGATGGCGCACGACGTGAAGGTCAATCTCACAATCGTTTCGGCGATAATGCACCTCGACGTAATGGAAACACTGGCAACACGAGTCCTGCTGGTCAGGAACGTCGTCCGGCAAGCAGTTTTTCTGGACGTGGTCACAACAGCGGCAACCGTTAAACATCAAACGACTTTCCGCTAAAATAAAAAGGCATGCCTAGGCGTGCCTTTTTTGTTTCTGCTGGTAATCGCTCTGCTGTGCATTTCCAAAAAATTCAGAGCTCCCACATGCCAAATGTGAAAAGAATTTGTGAGCATAAAATGATCTAATTAGGCAGCCTGTGCGGCAGACTGCACGGATATCTGGATTTTTAGAAATGTGCTGTTGTGCTGACAGCCGCTATCCACTATGCTTGCCATCGTTTATTTTTTAAAATCTAAGCAATTATGCCCGTCAGTATCAAGAACCCTCAGGAAATAGAAAAAATGCGCATTGCAGGCCGTTTGGCTAGCGAAGTGCTGGACTACATCACGCCATTTGTACAAGCTGGCATTAGCACTGGCGAAGTTGACCGTCTCTGCCATGATTACATGGTGAACGTGCAGGAATGTATTCCTGCACCGCTCAATTACGCGCCTCCAGGGCATTCGCCCTATCCAAAATCCATCTGCACCTCAATAAATCATCAGGTATGCCATGGCGTGCCAGGTGAAAAAAAACTCAAAAATGGCGACATCCTGAACATTGACGTAACCACCATTAAAAATGCCTATCACGGCGATACCAGCCGCATGTTCCATGTCGGTGAAACCTCCATCCAGGCAAAGCGGCTATGCGAAACAACTTATGAAGCGATGTGGCGTGGCATTCGCGTGGTCAAACCAGGTGCATATTTGGGTGATATCGGCCACGCCATCCAGATCTTCGTCGAAGCGCTGGGATACAGCGTGGTACGCGAATTCTGCGGCCACGGCATCGGTAGGGGATTTCACGAAGAGCCACAGGTGTTGCACTATGGTAAGCCTAAAAGCGGTTTGA
>JBDSEJ010000494.1:0-3634 GCA_039920105.1 Candidatus Nitrotoga sp.
TCAGGTATTCTGGGGCAAGCGCATCAGGCAGCATGCGTGGCAATTCCCGCAAGGTGGCATTCAGTGTGGTGAAACACCGGAACAAGCTATGTATCGAGAATTGCAGGAAGAAGTAGGTTTGCAGTCCCGTCATGTCCAGATACTTGGCCGTACGCGTGAGTGGATACGTTATGAAGTGCCTCAACATTGGGTAAAGCGTGAGTGGCGGGGTAGTTACAAGGGGCAAAAGCAAATATGGTTTTTGCTGCGACTGGTTGGACGCGACTGTGATGTATGTCTGCGTGCTTCCGTACACCCCGAGTTTGATGCTTGGCGTTGGAATGATTACTGGGTTGAGATGGAAAGTGTAATTGAGTTTAAGCGGGATGTTTACCGTTTAGCATTGAATGAATTAGTACGTTATTTGCCGCCAGCCAACAATTTTTCTGGCTGGGATACGTCCAAAAAAGTTATTAGTAATTTTTAAGCTATTAGTTAAATTAAATCTGAGAACCTTAGAGCTGCTCCTCTGAAATTGGCAGGGGTGACAGCATGTTATTAGTGATGGCATACATTCTGAGTGCCAGTTGAGTTACACAATCAATCAATAGATATTAAACGAATTAAGACGCAATTTAGATATTGCTTGATTAGTACGTCTGTCTTAAAGATAGCCATGGCCACATGGTACTTGGATTTAGATTGGACATTATGTATGCTTCGTGTTAAGTACGTTAGTTAATAGGTAGCGCTTGTACTCTGAATATGGATATCGTCGATCTCGATGAGAATTTAAATTTAAAGGGGATGAATATGGAAAAAAAAACATTTTTAACCGATATTAAAACCCTGCGTGAACGCGCCCGCCAGCACATTGAGCAGGGGGCTGTTACCGCAGGTTATCGTGGTGACCGTGAAACTGTTATTAATTTGCTAAATGAAGCGCTGGCCACAGAGATTATTTGTGTGTTGCGTTATAAACGGCATTACTACACTGCTACAGGCATTAATGCACAAAGCGTGGCGGCCGAGTTCTTGCAACACGCGACAGAAGAGCAGGTGCATGCTGACCAGATTGCTCAGCGCATTGTGCAACTGGGTGGAAAACCGAATTTTTCTCCCGATGGTCTGGCAACGCGCAGCCACTCCGAATATCACGATGGTGATGATCTACTTGAAATGATTCGTGAAGATCTGATTGCTGAGCGTATTGCCATTGATAGCTACGGCGAAATGATCACCTATTTAGGTAACGACGATCCCACAACGCGTCGTATGCTGGAATCTATTTTAGCGATGGAGGAGGAGCATGCAGACGATCTGTCTAGTTTATTGGCAGAGATGGGAGGGTGAAAGATGATTCAATTCTAAAAGTTGGATATGCATCTGGTTTGAGAGCGGTTTAATCAATCCTGAATTTGTTCTTTCCGCGAAAGAAATATTTCATTTGACAAGATGACTTGATATCTCATACAAGTCTGTTACGGATTGTGAAATGGTTCAGGATAGGGTTATTTCCTCAGCCATCTTAATATCTTTAACTTAAATAACATAACCCAACAGTTATGTTTGGTAAGTTTTACGATTTGGACGAAAAATCGACTTGTCTTTGCACGATTGCTGGCTTTGCTATGTTCAATCTTCTCCAGCAGTTCACCTTCAGTCGTTTTTGGCAAAGCCTCGCGTTTTCCCGGTCGCATCGTGAAATGTCAGGTCACGGGTAGCTTGAGGTTCTTTTCAAGCTACCCGTCCTTGATATTAGTCGACAGTGCCACTGCGATCAGTGTGGCATCAACGATAGTGTCTTTCCGAAGAAGCAGGCCCTTCGTGGCGGATGTGCATTAGCATCGCAGATGCGTGGCGCTGATGGGGATCGTGGTGTAAACGAGACTGAGTTGGACGGCTGTCAATACGACGCGTTGGTTGTATAAGTCAACTGAAGATTTGGGATACTCAAGCACGGCGTTCGCGGTAAAAAATCATGCAGTTGTCGTCGCTTGACGGTTAGCCAAGAGATGGAGATTCAACAAGCTCTTTGCTACGAAAGCCCTGATAAACTCAAGATGGATTTGCGCTATGGAACAGGTCCGCTGTGCGCCAGCACATTGAGCTGGTGAATACGATCAAGCTGACTATTCTGGCAGTGGGTAACTACTTGATACGTTAAGATTTTACACCAGTTCTGAAATGAGGAGAAAGACATGAAACAACGTGGAGGATCGTAAGGCAAATCGAACAACAATCGTCTAATTTCGTGAAAGTTTATCCTCACGAAATATGATGTGCTCCATTCATCAGAAATGTAGGATTATTAGAGGTGCCTAAAGTGCATTCCTTTCATGAAAGGCGAAGGATAAACAGCGTGGTATGAACAGCTAGTCAAGCTGAAAATGACCGTACGACTAATATAATGCGAAACGGTTATGTGCCGTATTTAGCTTAATTTAATTTTTCGATGTGACACGGCAATATTGCGGGCTTGACCAAGTTTGATTAATCACTATTTGTAAAAGCGCGTTCCAGTTTAACAAAAACATTCAGGAGAAATAATCATGTCACTTTCCATGTTTCAGGCTTCAGTTCCTCCCGCTATTCGTACTCTAAATAACTTGCGGGTGTTACTTGAGAAAGCTAACGCGTACAGTGAAGCTAAAAAAATTGCTCCATCGGTTCTAGTTAATGCAAGGCTCTTCCCAGATATGCTTCCGCTTTCACGCCAGGTTCAAATTGCATCAGACATCGCTAAACGCGGCGTTTGCCGCCTTGCCGGCATTGAGCCGCCTAAGCATGAAGACAATGAATCCACCCTTCTGGAATTAATGACACGGATAGACAAAACTATTGTCTTGCTTGAAACGTTCAAGCCCGACCAAATTGATGGTACTGAAGATAAAACCATCAACCTGCCTACGCACGACAAAACGCTCACCTTTAAAGGTTTGCCCTTTTTGCTAGATTATGTACTGCCAAATGTTTATTTCCATGTAACTACCGCCTACGCCATCCTACGACATAACGGAGTGGAGATTGGAAAAAATGATTATTTAGGGAAGTTTGAGTAGCCTAAAAAGGATGGATTGAGTCACCAACTTATCGAGCGGCATTCGATTGTTGTTTACTTTAAGCATCCGTATTCACCAGAATTAGAAATATAAAATATTCGCATTAAGTCAACGGTCACTTATGTCATGCGTTTCTTAAGGAGTAAATTCCGTTTTTTATGATGTAAAACTCTTTACAAGAACCATATCGTGTGCTTCTCAAGTTGATAGGATAGAAATCCTGTAAATTAGCTTATTACCTATGCTAAATAGTGGGGTACAGAGATGATAATGACATCAAAAATGCGTCTGTTTTTAACCTTAACCATGGCCCTGATAATGGGGTCATTGACTAGTGCAGAAGTGTTTGCGGCCGGCGGATGGCGCGGAGGTGGCAGCTTTCATGTTGGTGGTTGGCACGGTGGCGGTGGGTGGCGTGGAGGTGGATGGAACCGAGGTGGACGAGTGGGTATTTATCTCGGCGCGCCGATTGGTTTTAACTATGGGTATTCCCCATACCCCTACTATGGAGCACCTTACTATGGATCGCCCTATTTTTATTCGCCAGCGCCCATTTTTTATCCTCCTGTGCAGTCTGCGCCGGTAATTTATAC
>JBDSEJ010000495.1:0-2102 GCA_039920105.1 Candidatus Nitrotoga sp.
CGAGAGCAAGGGCAGAACACGAAGCCGCACAGGCCAGAGCCAGAGCAGAAGCCATGGCGCGTGCAGAAGCGGAAGCTGCACGTCTCAGAGCGGAGCAGGAGGCGAGAGCAAGGGCAGAACACGAAGCCGCACAGGCCAGAGCCAGAGCAGAAGCCGAAGCTGCCCGTCTAAAGGCGGAACATGAAGCTGCGCTCGCGAAAGCAAAAGAAGAGGCGGAAACCAAGGCACGTGCAGCAGCCGAAGAGGCTCGTCTCGATGCAGAACAAAGCGAGCCAAGTTACAAAGCATTTTATCACCTGAAAAACGCGAGTCCATCATACCCATTTGCAGCACGTCGCATGGGTTTGCAAGGCAAGGTGATATTGAATGTAGAGGTACTGGCCGATGGTTCGTGCGGTCAAGTCAATGTTGCTCAGAGCAGTGGCCACAAGATACTGGACAATAATGCTTTAGAAACTGTGAGAACTTGGCAATTCATCCCTGCCCGTCGGGCTGGCGAGGCGGTTAACAAATGGTTCAAGGTACCAATTGTTTTTTCTTTGAAAGATAACGAAACATGAACGATCTATTTGCTGTTGACTCAACGGTTGTAGCAGCCACACTACTACTACTCATTTTTATGTCCGTAGTGACTTGGTCAATTGCCATGCTCAAGCTGTGGCGACAGATGCGAAACGATAAAGCCAATCGCTATTTCAGTGATACTTTTTGGTCAGCACGAGACTGGCATGCTGCGGCTGAGGTAGCGCAGGAAGGCTCGAGCGACTTGGCGCGGCTGGCGCAGGCAGGTTTTGCTGAAGTTAAAAACTTAAGTGCTGAACAGCAAGATTTACAACATATAGGTGCGCCGCAGGACGTATTGGAACGCATGCTGCGCCAGCAGGTTGAAAATATGCAGCGCTATCATGAACGAGGCTTGGCCGAACTCGCTACCATTGGCTCGACCGCACCCTTTGTCGGATTGTTCGGTACGGTGTGGGGTATTTTGCATGCTTTGCAGGACATAGGTATAAGCGGTTCGGCCAGTCTGGATGTGGTTGCTGGCCCGATAGGTGAAGCGCTGATTGCAACTGCCATCGGTATCGCCACCGCATTGCCCGCAGTGTTAGCTTACAACTATTTTTTGCGTCGCCTGCGCGTGCAAGTAACAGAGCAGGAGAATTTTGCGCACGACTTCGTGCGGCTTGCACTTAAACATAATTTCAAACTGTGAGGTAATAATCATGGCAATGAGCAGTTCTTCGCAACAGGGGATGATGAGCGAAATCAACGTAACGCCGCTAGTAGATGTGATGTTAGTGCTGCTGGTGGTATTCATCGTGACTGCGCCACTACTTACACCGCAGTCACTCAAAGTCTCTCTGCCCAAAACTACCGCAGTAACAACATCCGAGCCGATAAAGATTCTTCCTCCAGCACTTCTGACTGTGGATGCGCAAGGACATATTGAACTTGATCACAACGTGATGAACGATTCACAACTGGCAGATGTTTTAAAGCAGCGAGCAGCCGATCCGCAGTTTCAGATGAAAATTGAGGCAGACAAGGCAGTGCCTTATGGGCGCGTGGCGGAATTTATGGCAATTGCGCAACATGCCGGTGTAACTAATTTGTCTTTTGTAACAATTCGTCAGTAACGTGGACTATTGCTCTGCTTATATGAACAAGCCACTGCTTGTGCGGAGGCTGATTACTGTTAAATTGAAGTAAAATTATCCAGTAAATTCGAATCGTCTACTTTGGAAAGATCAATATGAATCTCTTACGTCTGACAGTTTTACTCTCGTTTGTTACCATTTTTTCTGCTTGTTCAACTACTGAGAATACGCAGGAGGTTTCTGGTGTATCAAATGAATTCCAAAAAGAAAAAAAAATTAAGACAATCCGGCAGGAAATAGAAACAGTAACTACAACAAAGACAATTGATATCGAAAATATAGATGATCAAGATTTAGAGGTACACAAAGCTACTGCCAAAACCATAGAGTCGTATCAAAAAGAAGCTGCACAGGGAGATGCTAATGCCCAATATGCCTTGGGTATAAAATATCGCAATGGCGAGGGTGTAGCCCAGGATTATGCTAAAGCCAGAGAGTGGTTTC
>JBDSEJ010000496.1:0-6371 GCA_039920105.1 Candidatus Nitrotoga sp.
CGTTCGATAATTCGCGGTTTTATGCGCTTCCCGCATGAGGCAAAAAAATCGGGAAATATCGTTGACGGGGAACAGAGTATCTACCTGATTCGCGGAAAAGATATCCATACGACCGCCTGCATCGGTATCAGCCGGTTTCCTGAGGATGGGCGGGATGTGGACTCACTTTTGAAGAGCACCGAGTCAGCCATGAGTCTAGCCAAATCACGGGGACGCAATCAATACCAGTTTTTTAATGCCGATATGCAGGTTTCTGAAGCTGAGTATTACTTGTATGAAAGCGGTCTGCGCACCGCATTAATCCGGGATGAATTTTTCATCCACTATCAGCCGCAAATCGACACCATGACAGGGCACGTGGTGGCGATGGAAGCGCTCGTGCGCTGGATGCATCCCGAGCAGGGTGTTTTGCAGCCAGGGAAATTTATCCATATTGCCGAAGAGACGGGTCTGATCCTGCCGATGGGAAACTGGGTATTGCGCAGCGCCTGTCAACAGCTGAAAAGCTGGCACGATGCTGGCTTGGTAAATATTCAGAGAATTGCCGTAAACCTTTCCACCCTCCAGTTTCATCAACCTGATTTGCCAGCGCTGATTGAAAGTGCCCTGAAAGAGGTAGGACTGGAAGCACGCTTTCTGGAACTGGAAATTACTGAATCAGTGGCCATGATCAACCCGAAAAAAACCATTGAGACCCTGAAAACGCTCAAGTCCATGGGCGTGGCGCTGGCGATAGACGATTTTGGAACATGGCATTCCTCTCTCAATTATCTGAAACTGTTCCCGTTCGATTGTCTCAAGATCGACCGTTCTTTTGTGCAGGATATCGAAAGCGATACGCATGACGCCGCGATCTGCACAGCCACCATAGCACTCGCCAATAAGCTGGGTTTGGATGTGGTAGCCGAAGGGGTGGAGACCGAAGGGCAGTTCGCTTTCCTTAAGAATTTGAATTGCTGCAGGATTCAAGGGTATTTTTTCAGCAAGCCACTTTCCCCTGAAGATGCCTATTCATTTGCTCTTACAGACAACCATCGTTAATGACACTTCTATATATTAAACCCACCATTTTATTGCAGGTTTTCCAATTAATATTCCTGCAATTGAAATAGAAATCTTCAATCCTTAATCGCGGTTGATGTCACTGGTTCTAGAAGACGAAGTTGAAGATGAACACGTTACGTGAGCAGTGAATGATGCCATTGATAAGGAAATCGCGTTATGTGTTGGCGGGACATGCAAGCATCGAGGCAGAACATTCCATAATGGCATGGCGTTGCCTGACGTTACTGAGGACAAGTGCTGGGAGTTAGATCACCGTATGAAGTATTAATAGGTGTGGAGATGCGCTACACCAAGCCAACAAAGGGCACCTATTCGCAGGGGCGCCCTATTTTTAGCCTTCTACTAAACTATCGACCAGCTCATTTAAATGGAATTCGCAAGAGATCATACTGGATTGATCTTGATCTTCCATTTTTTGCTCTCAACACCATCCATTCTAATGCGCTGATCTTTGAGTACTAGTATCTTAAGGAGCCCAGCAGCATGGGTCTTTGACACCACCGGCAGGTTTAACCTCGCTTTTTTGAGTTGGAGCTGGAGCTGGAGCTGGAGCGGACTTGGCAGTATCCTTTTTCATTGAGCTAGCTGATTTGCTGGAGCTATCAGGCATAGATGCAGTTGATTGCCTATTTTTAGCAGGCATAGACGCATTTGAGTGGCCAGTGCTGCCAGCCTTTGGAATATTAGAGTTAACTGGCTTACCTGATTCTGATACAACACAACCACCTCCCGACTTTATACAACCGGCATGCACTGATGTAGCGAACGCAAAACTGGAAGCTATAGCGAGACAAATAACGATCTTTTTCATACAAACCTCCTGTTATAGAATTGATAAATTAATTTTGTAGAGCTATATATACGCCCAAGTGGAGTTTGAAACCGAAGGTTCAATTCCAATTGCAGGGCACATCCTAGCCCGATCAATAGTTACAGTATAGTTATTTAATCTTCTCGTGTCTCACCCAAGCTAATTGGGCGGGCATCGAATCGAATGGTAATTCTAACAATAAGTCCATATATTGTCTGTGCGGTCTCCCACATTTTTAAAACTAACAGACCAAACGCAGACTTCTAATTCCAACCTCATTATTTCAAAGTGGACTCATTAGCCAACCACTAAAACTTGGAGAGGTTAAGGTGTCGGCTGAAAACCAGTGAAGCAAAAAATGGAGCCTCGTAAATAGACAGTGAATAATTACGGCATAGTCTATATTTATGGAAATAAATTAGCTGGCAAAAGAAACATTGGCTTAAATAAACAGCCTGTCCATTAAACAAATGCCAGCGCTTGCTGTAAATCTTCTTTCAAATCATCTATGTGCTCAATACCAATGGACAATCGTACCATATCTTCTGAGACGCCTGCTTTCTTGAGCTCTTCCGGAGAAAGTTGGCGGTGGGTGGTACTGGCTGGATGGCAAGCCAAAGATTTTGCATCGCCGATATTGACCAATCGTGTTATCAGTTTTAGCGCATCTTGGAAGCGTGCACCCGCAGCAGCTCCTCCTTCTATGCCAAAATTCAGAATTCCTGATGCACGGCCAGTCATATATTTCTGAATTAGCGGATAATCGGGATGCTCTGGCAAAGCTGCATAGTTAATCCAGCTCACTTTGGGATGTTGTTTTAGGAATTGTGCGACTGCCAGCGTATTTTCGCAAATACGGTCCATGCGCAAGGCTAATGTTTCAATACCTTGCAAGATAAGAAAGCTGTTAAACGGTGAGATTGCACCACCGGTATTGCGCAAAGGTACGACTCGCGCGCGCCCGATAAAGGCGGCATCTCCAAGTACTTCAGTGTAAACCACACCGTGGTAAGAAACATCTGGCTCATTCAAACGGCGAAAGCGTTCTTTGTGCTTTGCCCATGGAAATTTGCCAGAATCCACTATCGCGCCACCCAACGAATTACCATGCCCACCCAAGTACTTGGTCAACGAATGTACAACGATGTCTGCTCCGTGTTCAATCGGGCGGCACAAGTAAGGGCTGGGTACGGTATTGTCCACTATCAATGGAATTCCTGCTTCATGCGCTACTTTTGCAAGTGCAGCTATATCAACCACATTGCCTAATGGATTGCCGATAGACTCACAAAAAATCGCCTTGGTTTTTTCATCAATCAAAGGCTTGAAGCTTTGCGGGTCACGATAATCGGCAAAGCGTACATGAATGCCAAATTGCGGCAGAGTGTGAGCAAATAAATTGTATGTGCCGCCGTACAGCGTGCCAACAGAAACAATATTGTCACCCGCTTCGGCTATGGTCATCACTGTATAAGTAATAGCAGTAGCACCGGATGAAAGTGCTAATGCGCCAATTCCCCCCTCTAATTCGGCAATGCGCTTTTCCAGTACATCGGTTGTGGGGTTCATGATGCGCGTATAAATATTGCCAGCCACTTTTAAGTCAAACAAATCTGCGCCGTGCTGAGTATCGTCAAACGCATAAGAAACTGTCTGGTAAATCGGAACAGCTACGGCATTAGTGGTCGGATCAGGTGAGTAGCCACCATGCACTGCAATAGTTTCGAGTTTCATTGTGTCATCCCATTTTGTAAGTAAAGTGAGCGATTCTCGATTGTGCCTGTAATGTTGTCAATCAGGTGCGTTGTTGTTTGCGATGTTTCAAGGTTTAGTTACCCCGATTAATCGCCTGTCCCAAAATCATGTGGACGTGCCTCTAGCTTTTCGGGGTTCATATTTCACGTTATGTCTACAGGCAGGTCCTTCCGAACGTTTAACCATGGCCCTTGCGGATCGCTTGGACGGAAAGATGTTTAAGAACTTCAGGGGTCAGGCTGCCTCTTCCAAATGATTCACGGGTGGGAATATCACAGATCCGAATCTAGAAAACTCATTCCTCCTGTTCGTTCTGGAGCGAGACCTTAACCTGCGCCACGTTGGGCAATAGATTGAGGACAGTATGGACTTCCCCGAGAACGGGAACCGGACTCGAGACGATCCTCTCTTAAGGACCGAGGGGAGCACTGTTGCGCTAGCATTGCCTCTATCCGCTCTGAGGACACAGGCTGACTGAATAAATAGCCTTGCATCTGATCACATTGAAGCGATCTCAGAAATTGCGCCTGCTCTTCTGTTTCAACCCCTTCTGCAACCACCTTAAGGTTTAGTGAGTGGGCCAACAATATGATGGCCGAGACGATAGCTCTGTTTTCCACGCTGTTTTCTATATTGACGATAAAGGCGCGGTCAATCTTCAGTATGTCAATCGGCAGTTTCGCGACGTAGGCGAGCGACGAGTATCCCGTTCCGAAATCATCAATTGCAATGAGTACGTTCATCTGCCTCAGTGCTGCAAGTTTCATGATATTCCGCTCAACATCCTCCATGATCAGGCTCTCGGTGATTTCCAGGTCGAGTCCGTGCACATTCATTTGGTCTGCGCCAATGGCCTGCTGTACAACGGTAACAAAGTCTTTGTGCCTGAGCTGAATGGGCGAAACATTAACGGCGATGCGCGGTGGATGCAATCCTGCAGCCTGCCATCGACGGTAGTCTTCCATGCTTTTTCTGATGACCCATTCCCCGACGTCGAGTATCAATCCGGTTTCCTCCAGTAGCGGGATGAATTCTGACGGTGGCACCATGCCTCTCTCTGGATCGTTCCATCGTATCAGCCCTTCCAGCCCACTGATCTGGCCGGTCATAAGATCAACTTTGGGCTGGTAGTAGAGTACGAACTGATTTTCTCCCAGAGCCTTACCGAGCTTGTTTTCAAGAAACAGTTTTCCGGCCACCCGGTCATTCATTTGCGGCGTGTAGAAAAGATACCGTTCTCCTGACGCCGTCGCTTTTTTGAGTGCCGTTTCCGCATTCATTAACAGGGTATCCGCATCATCTCCATCGTTCGGGAAAAGCGCTATGCCGGATCGGATGGATATGCGTAGATCGCTTCCGTCCACTGTGAAAGGCTGCTGGAATAGCGGAATGATTGTTCGTTCCAGAAGGTGCAAAGAGTCCGACTCATCGTTCACGTCTACGAGCAAAATGGTAAAGCTGTCGGGACCCGTGCGAGCCAGCAGATGGGGCTCCACAACCGCGGCTTTCAGACGCTCCGCAGCCAGTTTAAGCAGGGAGTCACCAGCCTGACGTCCCAGCGTATCATTTACATTGCGGAAGCGTTCAAGCTCAATGTATATGACCACCAGGATCTCACGATCCTTTTTAGCAGCGTTAACCTGCTGATTCGCGCGGTCGCAAAAAAGCGTGCGGTTGGGAAGCTCTGTCAGAGCATCGTAATAGGCCAGATAATCGAGTCTCTCCTCCTTGGATAAGTAATTAAGCGCAAAGGAAACATCCCCGGCCAACTCGTTCAGGAGTCGCATCTCATCGTCCGTAAAATAGCCAGGGTCTGCCGCATAAAACGCGATTAATCCCACCGACAGATTTTCTACCCTTAGCGGCAATATCACCATCGAACCGTAGCCCCGCGACAAGGCCTCCTCCTTGTATTTAACTCTCTGATCCGACTTAATATCGTTGACAATGATTGGCTTTCCGCTATGTAACGCCAGTTTGGCGACACCCTCGGGCAAGTGGTGTGCGCCGCATCCCACCGCCTCCAGATATCCGTCGTTATGACCCGCCCAGATTTCAGTACTGGTGCAGAGTGTGTCCGGTTGAACGAGACTAATCCACACCATCATGAACTGACCGTGCTCCACGGCGATATGACAAACCTCTTTAAATAATTGCGGACAGTCGTGGATGCGCACGAGCGCGGAATTGATACCGCTTAACACCTTCTGAATGCGCGAAAGCTTGGCGAGCTGCTCCAACGAACGGCTCGCGCGCAGCATGTATCGTATGCGATGCCCCAATATTGGCCAGTTGATGGGTTTCTGGATGAAATCTGTGGCACCGGATTGATAGGCGTAGTCAATGGACTCCACATCGTTGAGTCCCGTCATCATAAGTATCGGGACATGCAATCCCGCCGGCATTGCGCGCAATTCGCTGCACACGGCGAACCCGTCCTTGTCCGGCATCTGAACATCGAGCAGCACTATGTCGGGCGTATCGCAGCTGAATGCCGCCAACCCGGACATACCGCTCTCGGCTTCAATGACTCGCAAACCACTCTGCTCGAGAACCACACGCGCCAACAGACGCATGGTCTCGTCGTCGTCAATTACCAGCGCCAGGGGTGCGTACACGGAAAGACTCACATTCTTCATGTCGGGTTGAATTGCATTGGAAGCACAAGAGCCAACTTGGTGTATTCGTCCTGGATTAACCCAAACCGCCTCTGCGCCTCTTCGTATTTACCTTCGCGCGA
>JBDSEJ010000497.1:0-1809 GCA_039920105.1 Candidatus Nitrotoga sp.
CCTGAGCCGCTTGTGCGCGGACGGTGAGTTGAGTGGCAAGTTGGAACGCCTCAAACTTGAACGGAACAGTCACATTGATGCCGCGGCATCCTTCATCACGGAAAGCAAGCACGGTGTCACAGAAGCCATTCAGTGGTGCGAGGATGGCTTCATAGCTTAAATCCTGCCCAGTCTGACGTGCGAATTGGGCGTGAATAAGAGGGGATTTACTGTGCGAAATTGGGTTGCCGATTACGGCGTAACGATCAGTCATAGTACTTCGATTATAACGTTATTTCACGTTTAATATTAATACTTTCATATAGATAATATTTTATTCTTTACTGATTAGACATAAAGCTCAGCCTTTCTAAGAAAGCGCTTTGTGCAAGGTGTCGTATCACCTCCGTGACAAACAGACACTTCAAGATAGACGACAAATCTAAACGGCGATTGAAACGATATTGAACTTTGGCAAGATAGCAGTGAGCATACCTGGCAAAGTTGGAAGCGTGGTAGGTTCCCAAGTAGGCGGACTTCAGGTTACCCGGGAAGGCATTGATTGCGCAGAAATACTCCAGCTTGACACTGCCCGAGCCGCCTCTGGTCACAGTGTGATCATGTGCTGCCCCTGAGAGATAGAAATATCCTTGAAACATCACAAGCCTTCGGACACTACCTGCATCAAAGAGGCCTGCGCCGTTTTCGCCCAGCCGGCAATTACTAGCTTCATGGACACTACCGCAGCGTGGTATTTCTCTAATGATCCGTATCGCGCAATGAAAGGCGCGATCCACAAACCATTTTAAAACAGAACCTTTTAATACTCATCGCGCATCTCCTTTAATTAAGATACGTCAATGATCCGTTACGTAAAGGCCCGCCAGATAAGCCTGCTGGACTTTGTGGCTAATCACGAATTCACCTTGGAATTATGTCTTCGCTTGCAAGTCACTCAATAGCAGCTAGAATCTTTGGCTGCACAATTCAATTGCGACTCATCTTATCAAGCGCAGTTTGCGCGTTAGTATTTCCCTGTGCAGCGGCTTTTTGCATCAATTCGAAAGCCTTGGCATCATCTTTTGGTATTCCTTCACCATTTTGGTACATCGAGCCAAGTATAAACTGTGCTTCTGGATCTCCCTGCACAGCGGCTTTTTGATACCAATCTGCAGCTTTAGTTGTATTTTTAACCGAGCCTTCGCCATTGCGATACATATGACCAAGGAGAGTTTGCGCAACAGGATATCCTTGCTCAGCAGACTTCTGATACCACTCAATTGCTTGAGCAGCATTTTTGGTTACACCTTCTCCACTTCGATACATTCCGCCAAGTATAAATTGCGCGCCCGCATCTCCCTGCGCAGCAGCTTTCTCATACCACTCAATTGCTCTGGAAGCGTCCTTGGGTAAGCCTAACAACCCCTTGCGATACATCATACCAAGCGCATATTGCGCACTAGAATCTCCCTGTGTGGCAGCCTTTTGATACCACCCTACTGATTTAGTCGCATCCTTTGCAACACCTTCGCCATTGCGATACATCCAGGCAAGATTAAGTTGCGCACCAGCGTCTCCTTGTGCAGCGGCCTTTTCGTACCACTCTATGGCCTTATTAGCATCCTTGTCTACGCCTTCGCCATTGCGATACACATTACCAAGCATAGTTTGTGCGATCGCATGGCCCTGGTTTGCAGATTTCAGAAACCACTCTCTGGCTTTAGCATAATCCTGGGCTACACCCTCGCCATTGCGATATTTTATACCCAAGGCATATTGGGCATTAGCATCTCCCTGTGCAGCTTCTTTTTGATACGACTCTATGGTTTT
>JBDSEJ010000498.1:0-4366 GCA_039920105.1 Candidatus Nitrotoga sp.
ATTTGTGCGCCTATCAGGACGTGAACTGCAGCCGATGTGCGGATGCTTTACCGCTCTTCCAGGTTTGTCTGCAATCAATCTGTGTTCCGGCCAATGGTCGGACAACTTTCGTTACTGTTTTTATTTCGTCGTTGACTTACACTTTCTAAAAATCAGGGACAGGTCACGCTTTTTTGTAGAAATAAATAAGCCAGGCATCGCCGGGCTTTCTCTTTGCGGAATAAAAGCTAACGGAACATTTTGTTTTATTTGCAGTGGTTGCCTGAAATAAACCCGACGCTCTCCTCTATAATTCAGTCAGGAAAGCAGATTAGTGACGGTCCATTTTAATCTGATTATTTGACAGCAGGCGTTCTATCTATGCCCATCGGCTTTAAAGTCAGCTTCCACGCGCAAGATTTGCTTTACTTAATCGGTGCTAACCTCATCCGATAGCACAAAAAAAAGTGGCAGCATCACAATATATTATTTGAATCCGAAAAACTTCAATACAGGTATTGCAATCATACATTTGCGGGAAATTTTGGTCTTTCGAATATTATCTTTGACGTGTTTATCACGATCGAAAAAAATCAACAAACCGGGACTTACTAAAACCAATGACGAAAAATATTGCTGAACTGATCATTGACGACCGAAACAGCAACACGTTGCTTGCCAGTAATGGCATGACTTGGCGGGTTGTCACGGACACTGTTATGGGCGGCTTGTCTTCGGGGAAACTCATCCCGACAGAGACTAAGGGACGTCACTGTCTGCAACTGACCGGGGATGTCAGCCTCGAAAACAACGGCGGATTTGTCCAGGCCAGCCTCGACCTGAGCAGTTCCGGCTTGCTAGATGCAAGCGACTATCTGGGTATCGAGATCGAGATATATGGGAACGGTGAAATCTATAACCTGCATCTGCGCACTGATGACACCCGCATTGTCTGGCAATCCTATCGCGCCAGTTTCCCTACCCTCCCGCACTGGCAGACCGTGCGGCTGCGCTTTGATGATTTTCAACCTCATCGCATCGACAAACCACTCGACATAACGAAATTGCGCCGGCTGGGTGTCGTCGCTATCGGTAGAGAAATGCATGCAGACGTATGCATTGGTCGCTTGTCATTATTTCGTCAGATGCGGGAGTAGGCATGTTGCAGGAGTTGCTCAAACAATCCCGGCGCTGTCCTCTATAATTCAGCCAGGAAATAAATTTCGTGCTGCCACCGCAGTGTTTGCCGGGCCATCCACAGCCTGCTTGAAAGCGCAGGCGCAGAACAAAAAGCCAGAGTCGAGTTGTTTTTGAAACACGATTTGGCTTATTTCACCGCTTTGCAGCAGCCTTGTACACCATGTTCCGTTCGCGCTTGCCTACTGCGACAACCACGATCAACAGCATCTTGTCGCGCACTTCGTAAACCAGGCGATAGCCTGCATCGCGCAGTTTTATCTTGTATCTATCCTTGTGACCGGAGAGTCGCGCAGATGAGACGCGGGGATTTATCAGTCGCTCGGCAAGTTTCTTCTTGAACACCTCGCGCATGGAAGCATCGAGCTTTTTCCACTCCGCTAATGCATCGGGGTGAAAACTTAGCTCATAGCTCATCCAGCTTCACCTTAACCGGGTGTTTGCCGTCTTTCAGGCGCGCATCGGCCAGCGCATTCAGTTCTGCATCTTCCAGCTTGTCTAACAGCGCTTCGTATGCCTTGGCAGGAACGCAGTAGAAGATGGGTTCGTTGCGATTAAGGATAGCTACCGGAAAACCTTCGCCCGCAGCAACCGTCGCCATCGGGTTTTTTTTCAGTTCGGAAATGCTGGCCGTTGTGGATGCCATGATTGTATGTGCCATGATTAACTAGAGGTGTTGTTAAGAGATCCAATAATAGCACTCTTAACAGGTCTTCTCTATAATCACAGGAGTTGCCTGAAACAAACCCGGCGCTGTCCACTATAATTCAGCCAGGAAAGCAGATTCGTGCCTGCCTCTATTTCCACATTGCCGCGTACCTGCACAATAGCTGGTTCGGTGCGGCGGTGTTTGCGGGATGGTTGCCGATCACTTCCTCAACACCACAAGTATTCATAACCCCAGGAAGTCTTATGCCCATCACCTCTGAAGACCGCGCCCACGCGCAAGATTTGCTGAATTTCATCGACGCCAGCCCCAGCCCGTGGCATGCCGTACAGTCCACCTCGCAACGCTTGCAGGCACAGGGATTTGTGCAGCTGCAAGAGAAACTACGCTGGAAGCTGGAATCCGGCAAAGGCTATTACGTGGTGCGCGATGCGTCACTGATCGCTTTCAGGATCGGGCAGCAGCCTTTGGCTGATACCGGATTTCGCATGATAGGCGCGCACACAGATTCTCCCGGCTTACGCCTCAAGACCCATGCGGCATATGCCAGTGACGGCTTGGTGCGCCTGGGTGTGGAAATATACGGCGGGCCGATACTGGCCACTTTTACCGACCGCGACCTGAGTCTGGCCGGACGCGTGAATGTTCGCACTGCACAGGGTTTTGAAACACGCTTGATCAACTTCGAGCAGCCGCTGCTGCGCCTGCCCAATCTCGCCATCCACATGAACCGGGAGGTGAACGAGCAAGGCCTCAAGCTCAACAAGCAGACCGAATTGCCGTTGATGTTTACCATTGCCGATGACAAACTTTCTGCACGTGAGCAATTCCTGAACCTGCTTGCGGATGAGTTGAAAGTGAAGGCATCGGACATCCTCACCTACGAACTCACCGTGTACGACACTCAAGCCGGTGCCTTCTGGGGTGCGGAGCAGGAATTCATCGCCAGCAGCCAGCTCGACAATCTCGCCTCTTGCCACGCTGCCCTCACCGCTCTGCTCGCCTCCCCTACTCCGGCTGCCACCTGCATCGCCGCCTTTTTCGACCATGAAGAAGTGGGCAGCGAAAGTGCTGCGGGCGCGGGCGGCAGTTTTGCCGGTGACGTAATCAAGCGTATTTCCCTGTGTATGGATCTGGATGATGAACAACAGCATTGCGCGGCAGCACAGAGCTTTTTCATCAGCGCCGACATGGCGCACGCTTACCAGCCCAATTTCCCCAACGCATACGAACCCAATCACCGCGTGATGGTGAATGCCGGCCCGGTGATCAAGACCAACGCCAATCAGCGCTACAGCACCGATGCGGATACTGCCGCGCGCTTCATCACGCTGTGCGAAAGTACCGGCGTGCCCTACCAGAACTACACCCACCGCACCGACCTCGGTTGCGGCAGCACCATCGGCCCGATCGTTGCTGCCAGTTTGGGCATCTCCAGCGTGGATGTCGGCTCACCCATGTGGGCCATGCACAGCCTGCGTGAAAGCGCCGGCGTGCAGGATGTGGCCTACATGATCAAGGTGATGAAAGCTGCATTCGGCAGCTGAGGTTAAGAGGGGGCTTTAAAAGAAGCTCAGCGGGGCAGCCACGATTTATTGAGGTACCGGTAATCGTCGAGTTTTATTGGCGGGAGAAATCTGGCAGCCACTCCGAACTAAGCCCCGACCCCGGCTGTGAACGCCATGACCAGTGCGTTCCAGAAGGACACTTGTATTGCAAGTTAGCGCGAGAGGATCGCCGGTGCTTTATATTGTCGCCAGACGTAATGCCAGGGGCATAACTGGGGGAATTTATAAGCTGTGTGCGTTATTCTTCGACTGACAGCTTTACGCTAGCATATTAAGAATAAAATTCCTTGATTTTTGATAGGAAAATTTAAGTTTTGCCCAATGTCTTTCAGGAATTATTGGCTTAAATTTTTTAATTATCATTGTTTTAATTTTTTCTGATAATGAGATACAAAATCAATATCCAATGATCTTTACTTAGTGTGTACTTCCAAACACCAAAACGATTTATTGCCAATTCCCAAAACTTAATTCTTGAAAAATATGGCAAAAGCAATTTATCGGGATATGCGGGATTAATCGGATAGGGATACTGTATTGAATATCCATTCGAGTAATAATCATTAATTTTTACGGCAGGGTCATCCCCAAAGTATTTTGAAAAATCAATCCAGGCATTCGGCCTCATATCTGCTTCAATAAAATATCTTTTTTGGTCGTGATCTGCTTGGATACAAGCAATATTTACAAAGCCATTTGCTCCGAGCGCCTTACCTATCAAATCTAACTCATCAAAAATATCCTTTTGTAGATGTGCAATTGGTATATATGTTCTTAGTGCTGACGCGCCAAATTTGCCATTGTTTCTCTCTATGCCCGAACAACTAAAGGGCACTTCTATAAATCCCTTGAGATTTGGTCCTCGAAAGTTTGGTCTGGAACGTTATATGGTCTGAGCCAACATAGACAACCGTCCGATGCAAAACAGCCTCTTCGACCTTGAGAATCGCTACGC
>JBDSEJ010000499.1:0-2568 GCA_039920105.1 Candidatus Nitrotoga sp.
GCCTTTGTCCTGCTTCATTTTGATCGATTTTGCCCGCCACCAACAGCTCCATTACTTGTGCCCGTTTCGCTTCTTTTTGACTCATCATGATGTCCATTTCAAAATGCCCGCCTCTGGTTTTTAACAGGCGCTGAGTTTAATCACTCAGGGGACATTTCTATTTGGGAGAAAGGGGACATTACTACTTAGCACTAACACAGACACGCCTGCGTCATGTACTGCTAGCGGCTTAAATGGTAGCCTCATAACTTTAAAAACAGTTGACACGTGCACGCTTAGGGCAAGCCAGGGAGGCGATGCAACGTATAGTGCAGCCCCTGATGTAGTTATTAGTTTTAATGTTATTGCAGCGTTACCGGGGACGCCGGCGATAGACAGTTCCAGTCCCGGCAATGGGCAAGCAATCGTTTACTTTACCGCCCCAGCATTCACCGGTGGAGCCCAAATAACAGACTACACCGTCCTCTGCAACCCCGGTGCGATCTCGGCAAGCGGAGCGACAAGCCCTATCACTGTTACGGGCCTTAGCAATGGCACGACCTACAGCTGCAGTGTGCGAACCACCAACACCGCAGGGACAGGGCTTGCATCAGAAACGGTTCATGCCACCCCAACCCAAACAAGCTATAGTGCACCGACTGCGTCTGGCAACGGAATAGTAAGCTTGAGCTTTAGCGGAGGGGGGCCGGCGTGCACCTTCAGCCAAGTACGCTTTATTCCAGAGACCGGAGATTCGAGCTCTCCGCCTGCACCTCCCCATGGAGTGGTCTTTCCTCATGGTCTTGTAACATTCACCACCAGCGGTTGTATTACGGCATCGGCCTTGAATTTTACTTTGAATTTACCTGCAATACCGGGAGCCGGGACTAAATATTGGAAGTACGCGGCCGAACCCGGCAAGGCTCAAGCACACTGGTACTCTTTACCAGCAACCATAAGCGGCAATACCATCACCTTCTCCATTACCGATGGTGGGCAAGGTGACGCTGATCTTATCGCCAATGGCTCCATCACCGATCCGGGTGGGCCAGGGATCATCGTTGTTTCAGCAGCTTCCATTGAGCCTATTCCAACATTGAGTCAATGGACTGCAATGTTACTAATCTCTCTGACAGCTTTTTTTGGGTGTATCGCAACCCGAAAGCGCACTAAGGGCACTATTTTTTAGAGTTCTACCTCCATTACAGCAACTTTAAGAAATTCACCTTTAATTCCTTGGTTCGGGACTTAGGTAACTAATGCACGATCAGTCCACCCTGATTCCCCGCCACATGCATACTCCCAGCCAGCTTGACACCGCTGAGTCTTATTCTTTTATCTCCAACATTTGGGTTCGGCGGTTACAATATTTAAGTGCAAAAAGCTTAAGTTTCTCAGACCAGTAAGCCTTGAAGTCATAAGCGCCTTCAAGAATTAAGAGTTCTGCTGGGCATTTCATGACTAGCGATTTTCTGGAATAAGTCGGCGTGAAACTCGGCCCCGAGGTTTTCGTATAGGCGGGTTTATCCGGCTGGCGCATGGGGGCCATCGTGCCAGATTATCAGATCGGCAATTTTAGAGATGCCTATGCCAATAGTCTTTGCTTAAGAATTTGTTGCCATCGAACCGGGATGATGCGATATAGCCAGCGGCCAAGCAATGTATAGCGCAATCGCAAGCCGAGATGTGCAAGCCGCAATAACCAGTGCTCACCTATTGTTAGCGCACGGTGTTTTTCAGCGGCAGCCAATCCCAGCGCGGTTTGCAACGCGGTGTAGAGGGTGGTTTGCGGCAACGGCACTGCAAATTTTACGACTTGCCTT
Organism: Candidatus Nitrotoga sp.; assembly: GCA_039920105.1. GTDB lineage: Bacteria > Pseudomonadota > Gammaproteobacteria > Burkholderiales > Gallionellaceae > Nitrotoga. The sequence goes on from JBDSEJ010000499.1 coordinate 1,803, forward strand.
GACAAAACTTCGTGGTAAACCTTCTCGGTGGCGTTAGCCATGTCACGCACCGAGATGACCGGTGCTGCCCGCGCTTGCGCTTGCTTGTGCGCAAAATCGGCACTATTTTCCGGCCGTAATATTGTAACTATGTCATCTAATATAGCGTCAGTATCACACCAATCTCGCATGATCCAACCGGCACCGTTCGTTTGCACACGCTCATGCAGTGCGCCAATCGACGGAACCAGTGCTGGCCGTCCAGCCATCCAGGCTTCGGTCAGCGTGTAGCAATAGGTTTCCGGGCCTGCGGACGGGAACACCACCAGGTTAATTCGATAATGGTCGAGCAAGGCTTCCATATGATCCGGCGTATATTGGCCATGTACTGTCAATAACGCATCGGCAGTCTGGTACGGCTGAAACTGACGATCCATATAACCAACCACAACCCAGCGAATTGGTAACTTTCGTTCACGGGTGCGTGCCACCAGACGCTCCAGTTGGCGGGCACCCTTGACCGGGCCAATAGCTCCCAGTACACCGATACTTTGATAAGTATCCTTCGGCAACAGCAAGGCCGAAGTCAGAGCATTAATATGTTTTGCGGTGAAATCAACGCCATGCTGGATAACACGTACATCGTCGCGCGGAAAATAGCGACGGAACATCTCGGCAGCCAAGTCGCTGGGAGCAATCACGAATGCTGCCCGCTCAATGAAATCTGCATGTACTGCGCGCCAATCAACGATGTCAATGCCACGAAAATCTGGCTGGGAGTTAAGGC
>JBDSEJ010000500.1:0-2157 GCA_039920105.1 Candidatus Nitrotoga sp.
GGTTTGCCAGCGCTCTTTACAACAGCCGTTTTGACCAGGTCGTGTTCCACGAATCTCACGACGAAGCCGGCAATGCCGGCGGTACGGCTCGGACCCTGGTAACGGCCGTCAATGGTGCGCCTGTCATTGGTGCCACACGCATCACGGCGGAGTCACGTTCACGTGTATGCTGCGGCCTGACCGTGCTTTCGGCGGGCATCCCAATGTTCTTCATGGGCGAAGAGATCGGAGCACAGAAGCACTATACGTATGACCGCTTTTTGTTGAACCGCGAAAATATCATCGGCGAGCGAACTGGTAACGGCAAGACACTGTTTCGCTTTTATCAGGATCTAATAAGTCTTAGTCGCCGACTGCGCTCGATTCGCACCCAGGACATTGACATTCTCCACCTGTCGAATTCCAATCGAGTGATCGCCTTCAAAAGGTGGCGCGGAGATGAGGAAGTCATTATCGTCGCCAGCTTAAACAATACAACCTTCGCCGATGGTTACTTCATCGAGAAGGACTTGCTGGCCATCCCTAATGCCGGGTGGAAAGAAATATTCAATAGCGACGCAGCCATCTATGGTGGCCAAAACAGCGGCAATGGCGGGGCAACTATCCCCTCCAACCAAGGTCGTCTAAATGTAACGGTGCCTGCCAATAGTTTCGTGGTGCTCGTAAAACAATGATGAACGAAACGAGTTCATTGAAATGACAAAAACGGTACGTCCCCACTCCACCAACCACGCCTTGTCCATGTGATTCTGCTTATCTATCTGGCTGCATCGGTAAGGGGGGCATTTCCTCCATGCGGCTTTCCAAACACACCAAACTATCTTGGATCACCGCCAGCCAGATGTGCGTAAGATACTCATTACCAAGGGCATCGCGTTAACCACTATCGCCTGCAAAATATGATCGGGATTGACAACGCTTTGGCAGATAGCCGACTCAGTGGAAAGTGAAATTGCCATTAGTCTTCATCAAGGCTTGCCTGACGCAAGCTCAGGTTAAAATGAAAATGGTTTAGAGGCTCATTCCATTTTGTAACAGGCAAGCATTTCCTTATAATGGTAACTTCTTCAGGTCAAATGCGGAATTGCCATGTTGAAACGTCTTTGCAACTTCATTTTTGCGGTTTGCGTCATGTTCACTTCACTTGCCACAGCCTCTCCCCTGCATGTGGCTGTTCGCACCAATGATTTGTCTTCGGCGCTACGCTTGCTCCAAAATCCGTTCGGTCTATCGCTACGTGAGGAACGAGATAAGGCTGGCCGCACCCCATTACTGCTAGCCACCGAGCTGAACAAAGTCGATTTCGCCCGTGCGCTGATCGAGGCCGGTGCCAACGTGAACGCCATGGATGCCAAGCAGGACAGCCCCTATCTGCTGGCGGGTGCAGAAGGCCGGCTTGAAATACTCAAGATGAGTCTGGCCAATGGCGCCGACTTGGCCAGCACCAATCGCTACGGTGGCACGGCGTTGATTCCTGCGGCCGAACGCGGCCATGTAGAAGTGGTACGCACGCTGATTGGCGCTGGCATCAAAATAGACCACATTAACCGTCTCGGCTGGACGGCATTGCTCGAAGCCATCCTGCTGTCCAACGGCGGCACGGCGCATCAGGAAATCGTGCGTCTGCTGATTGCCGCAGGCGCTGATGTGAACCTACCCGACAGTGAAGGTATTACCCCTCTCCAGCACGCTGTGCGTCGCGGTTATATGCCAATCGCCACAATACTGCGCGCCGCAGGCGCACGCTAATTTGCTGCCAAGGAGAGCAACCATAGGAAGTTTTCTATGCCTCACAGAGTTTGTTGAAGCCTGATGGAATCCAGAAGGTGCAGGACGACCGTATTAAAATCGTTTTTGTCGTGAGCTTTAAGCCAGGAAGTACAACCCGCTGTACTTCCATTTAATCCGGGTACAACTGTTCAAATAGTTATAAGAGATATTGATTCACCCCAGCCTCATAGCTTAAATGGCGTTTGAATAATATGCGCGCCATCCGCTGTCACCCTCGACTTTGGCTTCCACGCATGACCATAGATCACTTCAAAAGTCGCGGGCAGCTTGCCGTTTTGTCGGAATCGTTCGTAATTTTCCTGCAGCGCCAGCCATGCAGCCTTGCCCATCATGCCTTGCCCGCGTCCGGCAGTGGCATTGTGCGCG
>JBDSEJ010000501.1:0-2520 GCA_039920105.1 Candidatus Nitrotoga sp.
ATAATAATTTCATGGCGATTGGTTATGCAGGGAAATTTATTCTCGGTCTAGTGTTAGTGAGGTGGATGCAGTAGCGCAGTCCTGTCGGTTTCGGGCCATCTTCGAATACATGGCCAAGATGGGCATCACAGCGGCTACACAGAGCTTCCGTGCGCTCCATACCATGACTGTCATCTTTTTTCACGGTGACGCTGTCAGGCTGGTGCGGTTGCCAGAAACTGGGCCAACCGCTACCAGATTCGAATTTCATATCTGAATCGAACAGAGCGTTACCACAGCACACACAGCGATAAAGTCCTCTGTCATGGCAATCCCAATACTCACCAGTAAATGCGGGTTCAGTACCACACTGACGGCATATTTTATATTGCTCGGGTGTAAGTTCGTCGAGCCAGTTGGCTTCTGTTTTTTTGATTTTTTCGCTCATTACGCTATACCGAAAATAGTTTATATGACAATCTTTTTTCCAGGCTTCTCATGTAAATGAAAAGGGCTGGAAGGCTTGAGCTTGAGATAGCCCATGACAGTTGTTTACAGTACTTCTCCGGCATGATCGGCCAGACGTGAACGTTCTCCCCTTTGCAAGGTAACATGTCCGCTGTGTTGCCAGCCCTTAAAACGATCTACTACATAAGTAAGTCCGGAGCTGCCTTCGGTCAGGTAAGGTGTATCAATCTGTGCAATGTTGCCCATGCAAACTACCTTGGTACCCGGACCAGCACGCGTGATCAGTGTTTTCATCTGTTTGGGTGTAAGGTTCTGGGCTTCATCTATGATTAGATATTTATTCAAAAAAGTGCGTCCGCGCATGAAATTTAGGGATTTTATTTTGATGCGCGAACGGATCAGATCGCGTGTGGCTGCTCGCCCCCATTCACCGCTTTCATCGTTGGGTTTGTTGAGTACATCCAAATTGTCATCCAATGCTCCCATCCAAGGAGACATTTTTTCTTCTTCGGTGCCTGGTAAAAAACCAATGTCTTCACCAACCGGCACAGTGACACGTGTCATGATTATTTCTGAATACAATTTGTGTTCCAGCATCTGCATCAAACCTGCGGCAAGTGTTAGCAGTGTCTTGCCGGTACCAGCCTGACCAAGCAGAGTGACAAAATCAATTTCCGGATTCATTAGCAGGTTGAGCACAAAGCTCTGTTCGCGATTACGTGCAGTAATTCCCCAAATGGCATTTTTGGTGTGCGTATAGTCAGTCAAAGTACGGAGCATGGCAGTTTTATCACGCTGTTCCGTGACTACTGCATAGAAAGGATTGCCACCATTCTCTTGATATACAAACTGATTCAGCAGCATATCACGGCATAGTGGACCCTGAATATTGTAAAAAGTGTGTTCACCTTGTGGGCCGGATTGCATGTCCTTGCCGTGCTTGTCCCAGAAGTCCTGTGGTAACGCCAGTACGCCGGTATAAAGCAGGTCGGTATCTTCCAGCACCTTGTCATTAAAATAGTCCTGAGCATCCAGCCCCAGCGCACGCGCTTTGATGCGCATGTTGATATCCTTGCTGACCAATATCACGGAGCGCTTGGGCTGCTGATTGTGAAGGAACATTACGACCCCGAGGATAGCGTTGTCGGCTTTGCCGATCGCCATATTGGCAGGCAATTCGTTGTTGATAAACTGGGTTTGCAAAATCAAGTTGCCGGTAGCGCCCTTGTTGCTTGGCGTTTGTAATGGTACTCCGGCATCAATGTTATGTGAGCTCTCACTAATTAAAGAGTCCAGGAACCGACTGGCCTGTCGAGCATTGCGTGCTACTTCAGTCATCCCTTTTTTATTGTTATCCAGTTCTTCCAAAACGAAAATCGGTAAGTAAATGTCATGCTCCTCAAAACGAAACAGGCTAGTTGGATCGTGCATTAGTACATTGGTATCCAGTACGAATAGTTTGGTCGTATGATTTATAGCCAATTTTTTGCGAGGGGGCATGATGCTCCTTATGTGGTTAGAGATTGCACGAATTGCAGCACTTCCTGGGCGTGGCCGTCGGCTTTGACACTGCGCCATTTGCCACGCAGTATGCCGTCTCGGTCGAGTACGAAAGTGCTACGCTCGATACCGCGCACTTGTTTGCCGTAAAGATTTTTAAGCTTGATTACGCCGAATTGTTCACATACTGTTTCTTCTGAATCAGTTAGAAGAGCGAACGGTAGACTAAACTTGGCCTTGAATTTTTCATGAGATTAGATACTGTCGCGTGAAATACCAACCACCTCACAATCAGCTTTATTGAAATCCGCGTACAGGTCGCGGAATTGTTGGCTCTCAGCAGTGCAGCCCGGAGTGTTGTCCTTGGGGTAGAAGTAAATCACTAACGATCTGCCACGAGCTGCAAATAGCTTAAAAGTCACTCCGCCCGTGGCTGGAAGTTCGAAATCGGCAACAGCTTGATCAAGCATCTATAAAATCTCCTGTTAGGAGATGCCATTGTTGTCAAAATTCTCATACAAGGCAAGCATCTCATTGGATAATGTGAAAAATCTTTTTAGTTCAGTGTGTTGA
>JBDSEJ010000502.1:0-19633 GCA_039920105.1 Candidatus Nitrotoga sp.
AATTGAGTGCCACTTCAGATATGCTGACATTCAAGGTCATCGATCCTCCTACGGTTCCACTTGTTCCTTCAGGGCCGAACCGGTTAATGTTATTCAGCATGGTTTTTGCCGGTGCTTTGCTGGGCGGAATAGGGGTTGCCCTCTTAATGAGCCAAATCAGACCCACTTTTATGAGTCAAAAAAGTCTGCGGGAATCAGTTGGTTTGCCGATACTAGGTACCGTGACCATGAATTGGACTATCAATGAAAAAATTAAGCGAAAAAGGAGCCTGTACGCTTTCGGGCTTTCTATCACACTATTAGTCGCCCTATATAGCGCGGTAATGGTATTTTTGTACCTTAAATTATAGAGATTATAGTTTTGAAAATGACACTCTAAAACTTGAAGTAACAATTACGGCAAGGCTAGTTAAGGACAGGGGTTTGCTGAATTAATAAGTCCAAACCGAAAACCAAATAGAGCAGTAAGAACTAACACTGCCAGGAGATCATGTGAGCATTATTGAAAAAGCAGCAAACAGATTTGAGCAGGATAAAGGAGTAATAACGCACCCACTAAAGGTGAAGCCAGAAAATCCAAATGAGCAAAGCTCAACGATTATTGATGAACACTATAGTCGCAATTCAGACAAACCAAAGATTGCGCAAGTTGAAATCAATCTTGCTAAACTGCATCAATTGGGCATGATCACACCGGACCAAGGAAAAACTACTGCTGCTCAGGAATTTAGAGGTATAAAACGTTCGCTGATCCAGAATGCTTTCAATAAAGGTGCCGAGGCGATATACCGCGGAAATTTGATTATGGTAACCAGTGCGCTACCTAGAGAGGGGAAAACATTTTGCGCCATTAATTTGGCCATGAGCATCGCCACTGAAATGGATCACACGGTACTGCTGATAGATGCGGACGTGGCTCGTCCATCGGTTCTCCGCACATTGGGGTTGAAGTCAACTGTAGGTTTAATGGACATTCTTCTCGACGAAAAACTCGATTTAGCAGATGTCATGATGAAAACTAATGTCGATACACTCAGGATTCTACCTGCTGGAACAAGTCACAGACACGCAACTGAAGTATTGGCAAGCCAAGCCATGAGCAGCTTGTTAAATGAAATTGCAAACCGATACCCGGATCGCATTGTCATATTTGATTCCCCACCCTTGCTCCCCACAACTGAGGCACGTGTTCTGGCAAGTCAGATGGGGCAGATTGTCATGGTAGTAGAAGCCGAAACCACAACGCAGCATGCAGTCAAAGAGGCACTTCATCAAATCGAACAATGCCCTCACATTAACTTAGTCTACAATAAGGCGAAAGCATTCCCAGGCGGAACCAGTTATGGCTATGGTTATGGTTATTATGACTAAAGTGTTTGGGCATAATGGGGCTAACCAGCTTGTCTATAAGTCAGTACAAGCAACTATCCTTATCCTACTGATTTTACCAACTTATTCTATCGCCGCTGACTGGAAAGTTACACCCAGATTAAATTTATTAGAAACTTATACCGACAATGTAACACTGGCTACCAAAGGAAATGAGAAAAGCGACTTCATCACCCAAATCAATCCAGGAATATCTTTGATTGGTACCGGAGCACGCTTAAAAGTCAATGTCAACTACACAATGCAAAATCTTTTTTATGCAAATGAGAGCAATCGAAATAGGACTGTTCATCAGTTAAGGGCAAGTGAAAACGCGGAGCTAATAAAAGACTTTTTTTTCCTTGATAGTTTCGCTAGCATAAGCCAGCAAAACATTTCCCTCCTTGGCCCACTGGCAACCACCAATGAAAATATCACAGATAATCGAACCACTGTAAAAACCTATAGCATTAGCCCCTATATACGTCACAACTTTTCCAATTTTGTGTCAACCCAGGCGCGCTACACACATAATGCAGTCTTCACAGGCGTAGAGGGGCAGTCGGGAAGACAATCGGACACTATTCTTTTAAGCTTAACCAGTGGCTCTGCCTTCAGGGCAGTAGGCTGGGGCTTAAATTATAGTAAGCAGAAGATAGACGGCTTAGGCACATCCATAGGAGGTTCTAGCAGATCTATAGAAAATGAACGATATATGGGTAATCTTAGTTACCGGGTTTCATCAAAATTCAGCCTGACTGGAACAAGTGGATACCAAAAATTCACCTATCAATCATCAGTCGGAAAATCGGCTGGGGCATTCTGGACAGCTGGTTTTGTTTGGAGTCCAGCCGAAAGAACTAATATTACCGCCAACACTGGTAAAGCTTTTTTTGGCACCACCTACACGCTTAGGGCTAGCCATCGCACTCGTATGTCAGCTTGGAGCCTAAACTACAACCAGAATATCACCACCACACGCGATCAATTTTTGATTCCCCCAACGACCGATACGGCTAATTTCCTGAACCAACTGTGGACGTCCAACATCCCAGACCCAATAATGCGCCAGCAAACAGTAGATGCCTTCATGAGAGACAATGGACTGTCAGCCTCAATTTTTGACCCAATTAATTTCCTCACAAATAATTTTTTTCTACAAAAACGCTTACAGGCAAGTGTTGCTTTAAGTGGTGTAAGAAATACAGTCGTATTTAGCATTTTCCATATGTTGCGCGAACCACAAACAGCTGGAGATGAAAATGATGTTTCGCTTATTGGGAGTAACAACATTGGACTGAATGGAAATACAAAGCAAATTGGCGGCAATGCTCTTTGGAGCTGGAAAATTGGCCCACGAACCAACGCCAATATTGGCGCCGTGTACATTAAATCCAGTTTACTTGCTACAGGCAGAGAGGATGACACCAAAACCTACAGAGTTGGCCTGACAAGACTAATACGGCCCAAACTTAATGGCGCATTAAACTTTAGACATGTCGAGCGAACCTCTAACCAAATTGGCAGTGATTATCGCGAGAATGCCCTCATCGCATCACTGTCTATGCTTTTCTAGCTGGAGCAACCAAATTTTATGTATCAATCTTACTACGGCCTAAGTGCCAAGCCATTTCAATTAAAGCCTGACCCACAATTCTTTTTTGGTAGCAGTGGTCACAAGCGTGCCATGTCTTACCTGGAATACGGTCTGTCTCAAGGGGAAGGTTTCATCGTCATCACCGGTGATATCGGTGCAGGCAAAACCACCTTGGTGCGCAGCCTTTTTTGCAAACTTGAATCGGAAAAAATCCAGGCAGCACAAATCGTCAACACTAACCTGGATGCAGATGACACATTAAGAATGGTAGTTGCAGCGTTCGGACTCCCCTACGAAAACGACTCCAAAGCCTCTTTGCTGACCAGGCTTGAGGAGTTTCTTCGACAGTGTGATCAAAAAGGAAAGCGCGCACTACTGATTGTGGATGAAGCACAAAATCTTTCACCCAAAGCAGTTGAAGAATTAAGGATGCTGTCAAATTTTCAAACTGCTGACAAATCATTACTTCAAATTTTTTTGCTAGGACAACCTGAGTTCAGAAAAACCCTACTGAGTCGTGACATGCAACAATTACAGCAGCGAGTAATTGCAACCTACCACTTAGGGCCATTGGATGCCGTGGAAACAAAAGACTACATCGAACATCGGCTACATACTGTTGGATGGAATGGGGATCCTTCCTTGAGCGAAGATGCCTTTTTTGAAATCTACAATTTCACTGGAGGCATCCCACGCAAAATAAATACACTTTGTGATCGCCTATTTCTAATGGGTTATCTCGAAGAGCGTCACAGTTTCGATTGCTCTGATGTAAATGAAGTTTTAAGTGATATTCAACAGGAACTTGCTCTCCCCATATCTGAAACTGCAGCACAGAACTCATCTAATCCTCCGCTAATTTTGCAGCAAGGGGAGACTCAGGGCAGTTTAGAAAATATGGACGAAAGGCTTTTCAAGATGGAAAACTCCGTCATCTCAGTATTAGATTTAGTAAAACGGATACTTTCTCGCTCAAATTCAAACATCAATAAACTTACAAAGTGAATATTTAAATGGAATTATGATTATCAATGAGGAGTGAACACACTGTAATGTGCAACTTTTAAAGGTTTGTTTGAGATGCAAACTGCTTTAACAGTCAAAACTGACTCAGCAGAGCGTAAACTGAAATCAACGGCCTGTGGCCTCAGCACTAGCGATGTCAGTAGCCATAATGCATTCGATATGCAGGTTAGCAATAGCCTCAAGGCATGATCAAAAACCGAGTCAGCTTTAACGATGCGTCCTGAATTCTTTAACAAGGGGCCGTATATTCAAAGAATATGAATGTTGGTGCGACCACTGACCAAATCAAGCATGATGCATAGGTCTCGCTGACAACAGGAAATATCACGAGCGTTGGGACAGCCCACTTGCCCAACTAGCATCGTAACCGATCAAAGAATGCTGCAGCCTCGCAAATAATTTAAAAACTCATGTTATAAATAACAGTTAATGCCAACCATTAAATCACCTGCAACTTACAGCATTCTATGTGTTGTAGGTGCGCGCCCTAATTTCATGAAAATGGCTCCTATCATGGCGGCCTTTGCCGCTCTTGGGCCAGAACTCGATGTATGCCTGGTTCATACTGGCCAACATTATGACGTAGCAATGAACCATCAATATTTCGAAGCGCACGGCATACCGCAGCCCGATATTAATTTGGATGTAGGCTCAGGCAGCCATACCGCGCAAACCGCCAATGTGATGCTCCGTTTCGAATCAGTTCTGAATACGAAATACCCTTCCGCAGTGCTGGTGGTCGGTGATGTGAATTCCACTTTAGCCTGCGCGCTTGTAGCAGTAAAAAAAGGGATTCCCGTGATTCACGTTGAAGCCGGTCTGCGTAGTTTCGATCGCGCAATGCCAGAAGAAATTAACCGGGTGTTGACCGACCAGATATCTGAGCTCCTTTTTATCACTGAGCGCAGTGGTTGCGAAAACCTGTTGCGCGAGGGGATAACTGAAGATCGCATTCGATTTGTCGGCAATGTCATGATCGACACCTTGCATCACAACTTGGGAAATGCAGTCCCTGTATCTAAAATTCTGCAGAATGCAGGTAGGGAAGAATTTTTAAACGGTCATGACGGATATGCCATTCTTACCGCGCATCGACCTTCCAATGTGGATGATCCTGATACCCTGCGCTCATTGCTAGCAACAATTCTGAAGATTAGTGCCAGATTGCCAATTATTTTCCCGATGCATCCACGGACTCGTGACATGATCCAAAAGTTTGGATTGAACACCATGCTGGATGTTCCTACCGTTTTGCAACTTCCGCCAATGGGTTATCTGGAAATGCTGGGGCTTATGAGGGATGCACGAGTTGTATTGACCGATTCAGGCGGTATCCAGGAAGAAACCACGGCCCTTGGCATACCCTGCATTACGCTCAGAAACAATACAGAAAGGCCGGTCACAGTGCATGAAGGAACCAACACTATCGCCGGACTGGATTCAGCGAAGATACTAACGATACTTGACCAAATCATGCTTAACGGCGGGAAAGCAGGCAGAATCCCAGAGTTCTGGGATGGGCAAGCTTCAACACGCATTGCAGCAGAAGTTTTGGATTGGCTGAAAAACGGCTTACAAAGTAAACAATTATTAAAGCCGCTACAAATGTAGAGTACGTCAAAATAAAAATCCGCGAAATAACTTGTTCGCATATATTGCCATGATTGACTGCTTGCAAGAGTTTCGCATCAACTTATGTATAGAATATGTAGAAAGACATTTTCCGCCATACACATGGATAATGACAAAGCGACTTGAGCAAGCTATTTGAACTACATGTACCCTAAAATCTGGATTCTTACCGGAAAAATCTGATGTCCACAGCGAAAATACGCAATGCGATGACTATTGACGTGGAAGATTATTTCCAAGTTTCGGCCTTCTCCTCAAACATCCCGCGAGAGCATTGGGAGAGTCTGCCATGCCGTATAGAACGCAATATTGATATTGCACTTGCTTTGTTGGATGAAGGCAATACACACGCAACCTTTTTCACTTTAGGCTGGATCGCTGAGCGCTATCCCACCGTTGTGCGTCGCATCGTAGACAATGGACATGAGCTTGCCAGTCATGGCTATGGTCACCAGCGCGTAAGCGAGCTGAGCCGCAACGAATTCAACGAGGACATCTCTAGCGCCAAAAAAATATTGGAAGATCTCTCAGGTAGCCCAGTAATTGGCTATCGCGCCCCGAGTTTTTCTATCGGCGCTGATAATCTGTGGGCGCTTGATTTACTACAGGAGGCTGGCTATCAATACAGCTCCAGCATTTATCCAGTTCGGCACGACCATTATGGCATGCCCGAAGCACCCCGCTTTGCCCACTATCCGCGCGGCAAAAACGGCATGCTGGAACTTCCCCCCACCACTGCAGCATTATTGGGTCGAAACATACCGGCAGCAGGCGGAGGCTATTTCAGACTGTTGCCCTATCAAGCGTCGCGCTGGCTCATACGCCATGTCAACCAGCAGGAAGGCAAACCCTGCATTTTTTATTTTCACCCGTGGGAGCTCGATCCAGATCAACCGCGTCAAAATAGCATCTCGGCGAAAACACGCTTTCGTCATTATGTCAATCTGAAACGTATGGAGTCCCGCATACAATCATTGTTGCGAGATTTTCACTGGGGGCGCATGGATCACATATTCATGAAAGCAAACACGTGAAGGATTTTTCAGAGGCCGCTCCAGCACTTCTGGTACGTCCGATGACATCAAATGACGCCGCACGCTGGGACGAATTCGTTTACACCTCTCCTGCTGCCACATTTTTTCATCGTTCTGGCTGGAAAGAAGTTATAGAACGTGCCTTTGGGCATCACACTTACTTCTTGCTGGCTGAAGAAAATGGGGCCATTCAGGGTATTCTGCCGCTGGCAGAAATTAACAGCAAAATTTTTGGGCATTCATTATCTTCACTACCGTTTTGCGTGTACGGCGGCATAATTGCAAGTTCAGAGCCAACGCGAAAGGCATTGGATGATGCGGCTCAGACGCTGGCTGCAAAACTAGCTGTGGATTTTCTGGAATATCGCAATATATTGCCCTTTCATGATGATTGGCCAAGCAAGAATCTCTATGTCTCTTTTCGTAAAGCCATTGAGCCGGACGTGGAAGCAAACATGCTCGCCATCCCCCGCAAACAGCGGGCAATGGTCAGAAAGGGCATTAAAAACGGACTCGCAAGTGAAATCGACGAAGACGTGGAGCGATTTTTTTCCGTATTTGCGGACAATGTTCACCGCCATGGCACTCCCGCATTACCAAAACGTTATTTCGTACTACTTAAAGAAATATTCGGCAATGACTGCGAAGTGCTGTCAGTAGTTAAAGACGGACTTATTTTGAGCAGCGTGCTGAGCTTTTATTTCCGCGATGAGGTGTTACCCTACTATGCAGGCGACACATTGGAAGCTCGCGATTTCGCTGCAAATGATTTTAAATACTGGGAGCTGATGCGACGCGCCTGCGAGCGCGGTATCAAGATTTTCGACTATGGACGCAGCAAGCGAGGTACCGGTCCGTTCGATTTCAAGAAAAACTGGGGATTTGAGCCACAACCACTGCATTACGAATATCAATTGCTACGGGCTAAAACTGTGCCTGATACCAATCCATTGAACCCAAAATACCAGTTGTTCATCAAAATCTGGCAAAAACTACCCCTACCTTTAGCCAACTGGCTCGGACCACACATCGTAAAAAATCTGGGGTAAGGCCGATGGATCATTTGCTTTATCTTACCCACCGCATCCCCTACCCACCTAACAAGGGTGACAAAATACGTTCATACCATTTGCTAAAATTCCTAGCGCAACACTACCATGTTCATCTTGGCACCTTTATCGATGATCCAGACGATTGGCAATACGTAAACACGGTAAAACAATTTTGCAAAGAAACCCATTTCTCATCTTTGAATCCCCGAACTGCACGCCTGCGAAGTTTGGGGGCACTAATGATGAATCGTCCACTGACCGTGGATTATTACCGCGACAATGGTTTACAAGAATGGGTAAGTACGGTGATTAAGGCGCAGAAGATTAAGCGCGTTCTGATATTTTCTTCCGCCATGGCACAATACGTAGCAGGCGGCCAACAAGCGCGCTGCATCATTGATTTCGTCGACATAGACTCGGACAAATGGCATCAATATGCAAAAAGAAAGCCATGGCCCATGAGCTGGCTATATCAACGTGAAAGTCACTTGCTGCTCCGCTACGAGCGGCATGTGGCATGCACATATGATGCATCGCTGTTCGTTTCAGAAGCTGAGGCCAGTTTTTTTAAAAAACTTGCGCCGGAGAGTGCTGCAAAAATTGGATTTTTCAATAATGGTGTGGATAGTGACTATTTTTCACCTAACCGCGATTATCCTGATCCATACCAGGAAAACATAGCAGCCATTGTATTTACCGGTGCCATGGACTATTGGCCGAATGTGGACGCCGTGCGCTGGTTCGCCCAGGAAATCTTCCCGACTGTACTTACTAATCATCCCCATGCGCGTTTTTATATCGTGGGATCTCGCCCAACCACCGCCGTGCAGGAACTGGCGGAGCTGCCTGGAGTCGTGGTAACAGGCTCAGTAGCTGATGTCAGGCCCTACCTCGCCCATGCTCAACTAGCAGTGGCACCCTTACGAATCGCCAGAGGCTTACAAAACAAAGTTTTGGAAGCCATGTCCATGGCCAAGATAGTTATTGCATCGCCCCAAGCAGCAGAAGGCATTTTGGCGACATCAGGTGAAGAACTGCATATTGCCAGCACCAGCCAAGAGTTTAGCCGCAGTATTATATTGATGCTCGCAAGTAAAGCCGAAGGACGTTCTGGCCAAACCGCACGCGCCCGGATTCTGGCTGATTATGAATGGGAACACAGCCTTGTGCCTGTCAGGGCATTGCTTGATGCCCCCCCAATAACTACGTCTGAATTCTGCGAACCGGTCAAAAGTACTTGGGTAGCACAAGAAGTACCACACTTGACCACTTTTAAGGATCAGCAACGATGACTGGAACACCACAAGTGTTAACTGCATCCGGTATCGGCAGCCAAACCGGGCAGCCGGTATTGCAATGGCGCTTTATAACCATCCTCACGCTTGCGACTATTGCAATAATTCTCGCCATTTACCAGCAAACCGTATTATCCACTGTCGCTATCTGGCTACGATCTGAGACATTTACCCACGGTTTTTTTATTTTTCCGATTAGTGCCTATCTAATATGGATGAAACGCAAATCGCTTGCCGAGATAGCCCCATGCCCGGATTACCGCGGCTTGTTGGCTATGGCAGGACTAGGCCTTGGCTGGCTGCTTGCCGATGCCGGCAGTGTGCAGGTTATCGCTCAGTTGTGTTTGGTAGCTATGATACCGGTGACGGTCTGGACTGTATTGGGGCTGCGGCTAACCCACGCGATTACTTTCCCCCTCGGATTCCTTTTTTTTGCCGTTCCTTTCGGGGAATTTCTGATTCCCCCTCTTATGGGTTTCACTGCCGATTTTGTAGTAACCGCACTGCAAATAACTGGTATTCCGGTTTACCGCGAAGGAATGTTTTTCACCATACCTAGTGGTCAGTGGTCTGTAGTAGAAGGTTGTAGCGGTTTGCGCTACCTGATCGCATCTTTCACTCTGGGCACCTTATATAGCTATCTCACCTATCGCAGTAACAAACGCAGGTTCATTTTTGTAGCACTGTCTTTAATTGTCCCCATATTTGCCAATGGGATGCGCGCTTATATGATCGTGATGATCGCGCACTTAAGCAATATGCAATTGGCTTTGGGAGTTGATCATTACATCTACGGCTGGGTCTTTTTCGGCATCGTTATGATGTTGCTATTCTGGATCGGCACTTTGTGGCGGGAAGATCAACCAGATCACCAACGACAAGAAAACAATATTTATGATAATACGGCTCGTGTGACAATCACGAACCGAGGATTTGCCATAGCAGGGGTTATTACAATTCTGGTTGCAGCCTTGTGGCCTGCCTACGCGGCTTATTTGGACTATCGTCCGATCAAAACCGATAAGCTAATGATTAAACTGCCTGAGTCAAATCAAGGGTGGAACTTACAAGTTGCGCCACTTACCGATTGGCAGCCACACTACGTAGGTACAAATGCGCAAGCCATGCACACTTATCGCAAGGGAAATAAGATCATTAGCGTCTACCTTGGTTATTACCGGACTCAACGCCAGGATGCTGAATTAATCAATTCCCAAAACTTCATGATCCAACAAAAACATCCTGTATGGAGCAATGTAGGTGAAAAACAGCGAAAGATTTCTCTCCGTGGCAATACTGAAACGGTCCAGCAAACATTGTTGCGCTCCTCCAATAACCGACTACTAATCTGGAGTTGGAATAGCTTGGAAGGGACATATACTACCAACCCGTATCTGGCGAAATTGCTTTTGGCAAAAGCCAAATTATTGGGGCAGCCTGACGATGCTGCAGTAATCATTATTGCAACCTCCTATGAAGGCACGCCGGAATCAGCCGCATCAACACTGCAATCTTTTGCCAACGATATGCTGCCGGCAATCGAAACCAGCCTTAATGCAGTAGCAGGACACGGTACAAATGCACACTAATAATCCACCATTGATAGTGCATGTCATTCATCACTTTGGCGTGGGCGGCATGGAAAATGGCATTGTGAACTTGATCAACCATATGCCACCAGGACACTATCGCCACGCTATCGTATGCTTGGATGGATACAGTGAATTTCATCGACGCCTGAATCAACCCGTCGAATTGGTAGCACTCAACAAACGCGCCGGCAATGATTTAGGTCTGTATGGTCGATTATTTCGTGAGTTGCGACGGCTCAAACCAACCATTGTGCATACACGCAACCTGGCGGCCTTGGAAGGGCAGGTTGTTGCCGCTGCCGCTGGCATCAGCATCAGAGTGCATGGCGAGCATGGGCGTGACATGTTCGACTTGCAAGGCAAGAATCGTAAATACAATTTGCTGCGGCAAGCAATCCGGCCGCTGGTAAAGCATTACATTCCCGTGAGTAAAGATCTTGAACACTGGTTAATCAATACCGTACATGTAAGTCCGGCAAACGCTACCCAAATATACAACGGTGTTGATAGTGTAAAATTCACGCCATTCACTGCACCCAGGATTAACTTCGGCCCGTCCGGATTTTGTCCGCCGGACGGATTTGTGTTTGGCGCTGTGGGACGCATGGCGGAGGTTAAGGACTATCCAAATTTGGTGCGTGCATTTCTCCACATGCTTGAACTTAGGCCTGAAATGCGTACTCGCGCGCGGCTGGTAATTTTGGGTGAAGGTGTGTCACGCATGTCCTGTCAGGCCTTACTCAAGGAATCCAATGCCGAGCATCTCGCTTGGCTACCGGGTAACCGCGACGACATCGCGGATTTGATGCGCCAATTCGACGTATTTTGCTTATCGTCGTTGGGCGAAGGCATATCCAATACTATTCTGAAAGCGATGGCATGCGGTTTGCCAGTAGTTGCAACCGCCGTCGGCGGAAACAGCGAACTGGTGGACGCGGGTATCACTGGCGCGTTGGTACCGACTACCGATCCGAAAGCGATGGCACACGCCTTGCTCATTTATTATCAAGATAGTGCACGTGCTCGCACACATGGTGCGGCGGGGCGGGCCAAAATTGAGGCGCACTTTTCGATGTCAGCCATGGTACGCGGATACCTGAACGTATATGACACAGTGCTGGGTAATTTAAAACAGAGACAAGTAACATAAAAAAATGAAAACAAAATCATGTGTGGCATAGCCGGCATATTCGATACGCAAGCCAAGCGCCTTATTGATCAGGCGCTACTCGCGCGTATGAACCAGACTCAGCATCATCGCGGCCCGGATGAGAGCGGCTTGCACGCGGAGCCAGGAATGGCAATGGCGCACAAACGGCTCTCGATCATAGACCTCTCCTCCGGTCACCAGCCCCTGTTCAATGAAGACGGCAGCGTGGTGGTGGTGTTTAACGGCGAAATTTACAACTTCGTCGATTTGATCCCCGAACTGCAAGCACTGGGGCATACCTTCCGCACCCGTTGCGATACTGAAGTCATCGTTCATGCCTGGGAGCAATGGGGCGAAGCCTGCGTCGAGCGCTTCCGTGGCATGTTCGCATTCGGGTTATGGGACCGCAATAAAGAGACGTTTTTTCTGGCACGCGATCGCCTCGGGGTGAAACCGCTCTACTATGCACTGCTCGACGATGGTCAACTAATCTTCGGATCCGAACTCAAGGTCTTGACCGCTCATCCCTCATTGCGGCGTGACATTGATCCGCGTGCAATTGAGGAGTATTTCGCCTACGGCTATGTTCCCGAACCGCGCACCATTTACCAACAAGCCTTTAAACTTTCGCCCGCACATACCCTCACCGTGAAGCGCGGTCAGCCAATTCCGCAGCCGCGAGAATATTGGGACGTACCATTCCAGCCCCTTGCTCCAATGACGACAGCTGAAGCGCAAGAAGAACTCGTACCCCTGCTGCGTGAATCTGTGAAAATCCGCTTGGTCTCAGAGGTGCCACTGGGGGCTTTCCTCTCCGGTGGCGTAGATTCCAGCGCCGTGGTAGCCATGATGGCCGAATTGACCACCGAACCGGTGAATACTTGTTCTATCTCATTTGGTGATCCCGCATTCAATGAATCGGAATACGCAGCAAAAGTCGCAACACGCTATCACACTAATCATCGAGTAGAACAGGTTGATGCGAATGATTTCGAACTCATCGACAAGTTAGCCGCACTCTACGATGAACCTTACGCAGACAGCTCCGCCATTCCCACTTACCGCGTGTGCCAACTGGCGCGAAAAAATGTCACTGTCGCACTTTCCGGTGACGGTGGTGACGAGAGCTTCGCTGGCTACCGGCGTTATCGCTGGCATCTGAACGAAGAACGCATGCGCAGTTTCATTCCATCTGCTGTGCGTCGCCCCGTATTCGGCTTGCTGGGAAAGCTCTATCCAAAAGCAGATTGGGCACCTAAAATTTTTCGTGCTAAATCCACGTTCGAAGGCATGGCGCGCGATTCGGTAGAAGGTTATTTTCATAGCGTTTCGCTCTTGAGCGATGCAATGCGCGCGCGTCTCTTCAGCCCAGACTTTAAGCAGGCGCTGGGAGGCTACCGCGCGGTGGAGGTTATGTACCGGCATGATGCACGCTCGCCGGCACAGGAACCCTTGGCGCGAGTGCAATACCTCGACATCAAAACCTATCTCGTGGGCGACATTCTCACCAAGGTTGATCGTGCCAGCATGGCGCACGCGCTCGAAGTTCGCGAACCCCTGCTTGACCACAAATTGGTGGAGTGGGCCTCACGGTTACCCGCATCGCTCAAGCTGCATGGTGGGGAAGGCAAATATGTATTCAAGAAAGCGATGGAGTCGCATTTGCCAAATGAAATTTTATATCGCAAGAAAATGGGTTTTGCTGTGCCGCTTGCGAGCTGGTTCCGCGGTCCCCTGAAAGAAAAAGTCCGGCAGGCAGTGCTGGGCCCAACCCTGGCTGCCACAGGTTACTTTAATGCGGATTACCTCCGCGAACTGGTCGACCATCATCAAGCCGGGCTACGCGATTACAGTACGCCATTGTGGACACTGCTAATGTTCGAAGCATTTCTTCGAAATATGCAGCAAAGCAGCGTCAATTAAACAATATTAATAAGTAAGCAGCATGCGTTAGCGCGCTCAAGTTTAATTATTTGAATATATGGATAAACGTTTATATGAAAGCTTTGATTTCCTGTGCAGCCGGTTAAGCTAGTCTGATTAAAAAGTTATATACACGCATGCTAGTTGGCAGTTCATCTATTAAGGAAATTGCAATGAAAAAAGTTTTAATCCTTGGCGTAAATGGCTTTATCGGACACCACTTGTCCAACCGCATCCTTGCTACTACTGATTGGGATGTGTACGGCATGGATATGAATTCAGACCGTATTACTGATTTGCTCGATCAGCCTCGCTTTCATTTTTTTGAAGGTGACATCACCATCAACAAAGAATGGGTGGAGTATCATATAAAAAAGTGCGATGTGATTTTGCCATTAGTGGCAATTGCGACGCCCTCCACTTATGTCAAAGAACCGTTGCGGGTCTTTGAGCTCGATTTCGAAGCCAATCTGCCCATTGTCCGCTCAGCCGTAAATTATCAGAAACACCTGATATTTCCCTCTACCTCTGAAGTATATGGCATGTGCCACGATGAGGAGTTTGACCCCGAAAATTCTGAACTTATCTGCGGCCCGATCAATAAGCCGCGATGGATTTATTCCTGCGCCAAGCAATTGATGGATCGTGTGATTTGGGGCTATGGAATGGAGCAGGGATTAAATTTCACCCTCTTCCGTCCATTCAACTGGATTGGTTCCGGACTGGATTCCATACACACACCGAAAGAAGGAAGCTCACGCGTACTGACACAATTTTTCGGCCACATCGTACGCGGCGAGAATATAAGCTTGGTAGACGGTGGGCAACAGAAACGGGCATTTACTTATATCGACGATGGTATTACCGCACTAATAAAGATCATTGCTAACAAGGATGGTATCGCTTCCGGCAAGATTTACAATATCGGCAATCCGAGCAACAACTATTCCATCCGTGACTTGGCTACCATGATGCTGAAATTGGCTGGGGAATACCCTGAGTACCGTGATTCTGCGATCAAGGTTCAACTGGTAACAACCACTGCGGCAAACTATTACGGCAATGGCTACCAAGACGTTCAGAACCGGGTTCCCAAAATAACCAATACCTGCGAGGAACTGGGATGGAAGCCAGTTATTTCGATGGCAGATGCTCTACGAAAAATCTTTGATGCTTACCGCGGACAAATTAATGACGCGCGCAACTTAACGGAATAATCTAAAAGAGAAATGCACATCCTACATATCCTTGATCACTCTATTCCGTTACAAAGTGGCTACACTTTTCGCACTCTTTCTATTTTAAAAGAACAACGTGCTTTGGGATGGCAAACCACTCAACTGACTAGCCCAAAGCAGGGAACTTGTAGCGCAAGTGAAGAAAGCATCGATGGCTGGCATTTTTTCCGTACACACCATGCAATTACTCAAATGGCGAAAGTACCTTTTTTGAACCAGATTTCCGTCATCAATGGTCTTACTCGCCGTCTTGATAAAGTAGCCCGAATCGTTAAGCCGGACATTTTGCATGCACACTCTCCTGCTCTGAATGCCATAGCTGCTTTACGCGTTGGCCGCAGATTAGGCATTCCAGTGGTCTATGAGGTTCGTGCATTCTGGGAAGATGCAGCGGTGGATCATGGTACTAGCACAGAACGGGGACTGCGTTACCGCCTTACCCGTGCCCTTGAAACCTATGCCTTCAAGCGCGTGGACGCTATTACCACGATCTGTGAAGGCTTGCGCAACGATATCGTGATGCGTGACATTGCGGCGCAAAAAGTCACCGTCATCCCCAATGCAGTGGATATTAATAAATTTTCATTGGGAAGCACACCGGATAACATACTGAAACAGCAACTAGATCTGGCAGATTACCGTGTCATCGGCTTCATAGGCTCATTCTATGCCTACGAAGGACTGGATTTGCTGCTAACTGCATTACCGAGGATTCTCGATCAAATGCCGGATGTACGTGTACTATTGGTTGGAGGTGGGCCGCAGGAAGAGGCACTGAAACTGCAATCTCACCAACTCGGCATTGCAGACAAGGTTGTGTTCACTGGTCGAGTACCACACAGTGAAGTGAATCGCTATTACGACCTGGTGGACGTACTCGTTTATCCGCGCCACTCAATGCGTCTCACTGAGTTGGTTACGCCGTTGAAACCACTGGAAGCGATGGCACAGGGCCGCTTGTTTGTGGCTTCCAACGTGGGTGGTCACAAAGAGCTGATTCGTGATGGCGAAACGGGCGTTCTTTTCAAAGCCGAATCTCCGCAAGACCTGGCGAACAAAGTGCTCGATTTGCTTAATACACCCGAGCGCTGGCCGGCGATGAAAGCAGCCGGGCGGCATTTTGTCGAGACTGAGCGCAACTGGAAAGTGTCTGTAGCTCGCTATCACACCGTTTACAGTCGTTTAATCGACAAAGCGGTGGGGTAATCAGAATGCGGATTCAAGATTTAAAAATCGCCCTCATTGGGCCGCTGCCGCCACCTTCGGGTGGCATGGCCAATCAAACTTTGCAACTGGCTAAGCTCCTGAAGCAAGAAAAAGTAAACGTCGAGCTTGTCCCGGTGAACGCACCCTACCGACCACTCTGTGTCGGCCGCATCCAAGGACTGCGTGCCGTGTTTCGCTTGCTGCCTTATTTATTCAATTTATGGCGCGCTGCAGGCAGAGTCGATTTATTTCACATTATGGCCAACTCCGGCTGGTCCTGGCACTTATTTGCGGCACCAGCGGTGTGGATTGCAAAATTGCGAGGCAAGGCAGTGTTAGTTAATTACCGGGGGGGCGAGGCAGACGATTTTTTCACTCGAGCATTTGCCTGGGTTCAGCCGACGCTAAAACGAGTCAATATAATTGTCGTACCTTCTGGTTTCCTGGAAAAAATATTCGCGAATCGTGGCTTCATTACTCGCGTAGTGCCCAATATTGTGGATTTAAACCGCTTCATGCCTAACCATTCACACAAACAGAACCTTTTAGCACCGCATGTCGTGGTGGCGCGCAATTTAGAACAACTGTATGACAACTCCACCGCGCTGAAAGCATTTCACATTTTACGTAAAACCATTCCTGATGCGCGTTTGACTATCGCTGGTTCTGGTCCAGAGCGCGCAAAATTGGAAGAGATGGCAAAGGAACTAGGCGTGACCGATGCTGTAGTGTTTGCAGGTCAGATAGATAACGAGCATATGCCCATGCTGTATCGCGATGCAGATATCGCTCTTAATCCCAGCCTGGCAGACAATATGCCAATTTCGGTTTTGGAGGCATTGGCTAGCGGTGTACCTGTGGTCAGCACCAATGTCGGCGGCTTACCGTTCCTGGTGGAAGACGGAAAGACCGCACTCCTGATTCCACCGAGTGACCCTGAGCGGATGGCCGAGGCCATGTTGAGCGTGTTGGGTGATGAATCGTTGCGAAGACGCATGGTTCAAGCAGGTCTAGTTCACGCACGACGATTCGCATGGGAAAGCGTGCGGGGTGAACTTTTTTTGGCGTACGAAATGGCACTGAATGGGGCGACGTTGACTGTTCAAGATGAGAAATAATTATGTCCGATCTCTATAACCGGTTGGTGGCGCATACTCTGTTCCCTCTGCATGAACGGTTAATGAAGCGCCCCACCTTCGGCTATCTGAAAGAACTGGACAAGAGCCAATGGATGTCTCGTGCTGAGGTCGAGCACTTGCAAATGCACAAGCTCAAGCTACTGCTCCAGTCGGCGGAACAGCACAGCCCATGGCATGCCGAGCGCATTCGCGCCGCCGACCTGGAGCCGCGAAGTGATGCGCCGTTAACCATGGAATCGCTGCGCCGCTTGCCCACCATGACCAAGCAGGATGCCACCCGCAACATTGAACAACTAGTTTGGCGCGACATTCCCGGTGGGGCCTTCCAATACAATACTGGCGGTTCCAGCGGCCAGCCGCTGATCTTTTACTATGGGCGCCTGCGCCAAGCCTCCGATGCCGCCGGTCGCATACGCGCAAGGCGCTGGTGGGGCGTCGAGGTGGGTGACCGGGAAGTCTATCTCTGGGGCGCGCCAGTCGAATTGAACAAAACCGGTCGTATCAAAGCGCTGCGTGACCGACTGCTCAACCAGCTGGTACTGAACGCTTTCGAGATGTCGGCGACCAACATGGACGCCTACATCGAAGCCATTCGCGGGTTCAAGCCCAAATGCATTTACGGTTATGCCAGTAGCTTGGCTCTGCTGGCGGCACATGCCGGAGAACGTGGCATCAGGCTCAAGCTGCCCTCGCTCAAGGTGGTGTGTACCACCGGCGAACCACTTTATCCGCACCAACGCAAACTGATCGAAGAAATTTTCGGCGTTCCTGCCGCCAATGAATTCGGTAGCCGCGACATTGGTTTCACCGCCCATGAAACCCCGGACGGCCAGATACTGCTGATGAGTGAGAGCATTATCCTCGAAGTCCTCGATGCACAAGGCAATCCGGTTGCACCTGGCGAATCCGGCGAAGCGGTCATGACAGGACTCTGTTCCCACGCACAACCCTTCATTCGATACCGCACTGGCGACGTGGTACGCTACGCCAATGACGCATGTAAAGCAGGACGCGGGCTGCACGTGATCGGAGAGGTTGTGGGTCGCACCACCGATTTCGTGGTGCGCTCTGACGGCACAATCATGCATGCGCTTGCGGTAATCTACGTGCTACGGGCAACGGACGGTATCGACGAGTTCAAGTTCATCCAGCACAGCATTCAGGACGTAGAGATTCTGCTAGTGCGAAACCCTGACTGGACCGAACAATCTCGCGACAAGACTGTGAGCGGAATTCAAGCTCGGCTCGGCAACAATGTGCGGATCGAACTACGATTTGTGGACTCGATTCCACCCGAAGCGTCCGGCAAGTACCGCTACGTGGTGAGCCATGTGCCCCTGCAATCGGGCCTGGATAACGCACTCCGAGAACCATCGTCCACCATGCAACCGGAAAAAATTTAACAGGAAACGAGTAACATGAGCCTTGCCAATTTGCTTGCACTGCCTTTCCGTTACCGTCCTTGGCGGCCGCGGCATATGCGCCTTATTCTTAATGATCTTTCTGCACCGGCTCAGCCAGAATTAGACCATACGACCCATCTCACAAGTGTGATCGACTGGCTGTGTCGTGCCCAGGACATCCGGGAAGGCCACTCCGACGCAGGCGGCGTTTCGGCGGGATGGAGCTTCGAGGACGGCTGGCTTCCAAGCTACCCTGAAACGACCGGCTACATCATCGAATCTTTCCTCGCGGCAGGCAAGTTGCTGGAACGGACTGACCTGGAAAAACGTGCCCTGCGCATGATCGACTGGGAACTCTCCATTCAGCAGAATGATGGCGCGTTCCCCGGCCATTTCGGCGAAGCAGGCAGCCGTCCCGTGATCTTTAATACCGGTCAGATCATGCATGGCATGCTCGCTGGATATTTGCAATTGGGACGCAAGGAGTGTTTGGAAGCAGCGGTTAAAGCCGGATTATGGCTGGTGCGTCAGCAAGATGCCGATGGTTGCTGGTATCGCTTTGAACACAATGATGTGCCGCACGTATACAACACCCGGGGCACTTGGGCGCTAGTATCCACTGGCCTGATCGCGAACGAGCCAGAACTAACCAAAGCGGCGCGTCGCAATCTTGATTGGGCACTCACCCAGCAAACAACTTCCGGATGGTTTTGCACCAACGCCTTTACTCCGGACAAAGCACCGTTTACTCATACCATCGCCTATGCGATTCGTGGTTTTTTGGAGAGCGGGGTATTGCTGGACGATGCACGTTACCTTTCAGCTGCGCTTGCTGCTGCTCGCGGCATGGCACGAGTGCAGCGTGCTGACGGCTGGCTTGCCGGCACTTACACGGATAATTGGATTTCACGCGCAAACTACAGCTGTCTCACTGGCATAGCGCAGATGAGCCTCAATTGGACGCGCTTGGCGCAGGAT
>JBDSEJ010000503.1:0-14998 GCA_039920105.1 Candidatus Nitrotoga sp.
CGCAATTTTACTTCCGTACAACCGATGTAACAGGTGCTGTCGAGTTGCCGGCTGGTACTGAAATGGTCATGCCGGGGGATAATGTGTCGGTGACTGTGAGCTTGATTGCCCCTATTGCGATGGAAGAGGGTCTACGCTTCGCGATACGTGAAGGTGGACGCACCGTTGGTGCAGGTGTGGTGGCAAAGGTAATAGAGTGAAAATGCGTGTAATAAAATGCTAAATTATTGTATAATGGCCCGTTAACCTGCGGTTGTGGTAACAAGTACGAAATAATTAGAGTAAATAAATCATGAAAAGTCAGAATATCCGCATACGTTTAAAGGCGTTTGATTATCGTCTCATTGATCAGTCAGCATCTCGAATTGTTGAAACCGCAAAACGAACTGGTGCAGTGGTGAGGGGGCCAATTCCTCTTCCTACGAAAATAGAGCGTTTCGATGTGCTGCGTTCTCCGCACGTTAATAAGACGTCACGTGATCAATTTGAGATTCGCACGCATCTACGCATGCTTGATATCGTAGATCCGACCGAGAAAACTGTAGATGCGCTAATGAAGCTGGACTTGCCCGCGGGTGTGGATGTGGTGATTAAGTTGCAGTGATTGCTGTAAATAAATCGGCTGGCCAATTGTAGTCAGCCCCTTAATGAAGGATATAAAATGAGTTTAGGACTTGTCGGTCGAAAGATTGGCATGACTCGCATTTTTACCGACGATGGAGTGTCTTTGCCGGTGACAGTGTTGGACGTGTCCAATAATCGTATTACCCAGATCAAGACAATAAGTAATGATGGCTATAATTCAGTGCAAGTTACTTTTGGCGAGCGCCGCTCGAGTCGAGTAACAAAAGCGTCTGCTGGTCACTTTGCTAAGGCGGGTGTGGTGGCTGGTAGTGTGCAAAAGGAATTTACAGCGACTCCTGATGAATTAAGTGGTCTGCAGGCGGGTGGTGCTCTAAGCGTGGATCTGTTTAAGATTGGTCAGAAAGTTGATGTGACCGGTATAACGCTTGGTAAAGGTTTTAGCGGTGTAATTAAACGTTATCACTTTAGCTCTGGCCGTGCTACGCACGGTAATTCAAAATCTCACAATGTACCCGGTTCTATTGGTATGGCCCAAGATCCTGGCCGCGTATTTCCTGGTAAGCGTATGTCTGGTCATCTTGGTGCTGTGAAGCGAACTGTTCAAAATCTCAAGATCGTTCGCATTGATATCGATCGTCAATTATTGCTGATTATGGGTGCTGTACCTGGTTCAAAAGGTGGAAGTGTTGTTGTGCGACCAGCAGTAAAGGTAGGTGCATAATGGATATTAATGTCATTGACAGTAAGGGTGTGGTAAGCGCCAGTATTACTGCTTCCGATGAATTGTTTGGTCGTGAATACAATGAGGCGTTAGTTCATCAGGTGTTGATAGCTTATCAAGCCAATGCTCGTTTTAGTAACAGTAAGCAAAAAGGCCGTAGCGAAATTGCTAAAAGTACTCGTAAGCCATGGGCTCAAAAAGGGACGGGTCGTGCACGTGCTGGTATGGCATCTAGCCCTTTGTGGCGAGGTGGTGGCAAAATATTTCCAAATAGTCCGGACGAAAACTACACTCAGAAGATAAATCGCAAGATGTATCGTGCTGGTTTGGCCTCTATTTTTTCGCAGTTAGTGCGCGATAATCGTTTGTTGGTAGTGGATGCCTTGATGCTTGATGCACCAAAGACGAAGCTGCTGGCGCAGAAGATGGTGGATATGAGTTTGGATTCGAGCCGTGTACTGATTATTGTCAATGAAATTGATGATAATCTCTACTTGTCTTCACGCAATTTGCCAAATGTACTAGTTTTGGAAGCGCATCAGGCGGATCCAGTGAGCTTGGTTCGTTTTCAAAAAGTGCTTGTGACACTTGATGCTATGAAGAAAATTGAGGAGATGCTGGCATGAGCGACCTAAAATTCAGTCAGGAACGCTTGATGAATGTATTGCAAGCTCCGCAAATATCTGAAAAGGCAACGTATGTATCTGATAAATACGATCAAGTAATTTTCCGTGTTGATTATAGTGCTACGAAGCCAGAAATCAAGGCTGCTGTAAAATTGATGTTCAAGGTGGATGTCAAAAGTGTTCAGGTTACCCTAGTCAAAGGAAAACAAAAGCGCTTCGGCAAATTTATTGGACGGCGTAAAGATTGGAAGAAGGCATATGTATGCCTCGCGCCAGGTCAGAAAATCAATTTTTCTGAGAGTGAGCAAGGATAAATTATGGCGCTTATCAAACTTAAACCAAGTTCACCTGGCCGTCGCGCTGTTGTGCGCGTGGTAAATAGCAATCTGCATAAAGGTAAGCCTCATGCGCCGCTACTGGAGAAGAAAAACAGAACGGCAGGTCGTAACCATAATGGACATATTACAGTTCGCCACATGGGTGGTGGTCACAAAAAGAACTATCGTATAGTTGATTTTAAGCGTAATAAAGATGGCGTTACGGCTACTGTTGAGCATTTAGAATATGACCCAAACCGCAGTGCACATTTGGCACTTTTATGCTACGTGGATGGTGAGCGTCGCTATATTATTGCCCCTAAGGGAGTGGTAGTGGGCGCTCAACTGGTTAGTGGTTCTGAAGCTCCAATCAAGGCGGGCAACGCCTTGCCTTTGCGCAATATTCCAGTAGGATCGACTATACATTGCATTGAAATGATGCCTGGTAAGGGTGCCCAGTTGGCTCGGTCAGCCGGTACATCAGTGCAGCTGCTTGCACGTGAGGGTGGCTACGCTCAATTGCGCTTACGCTCAGGTGAAATTCGAAAGGTTCACGTGGATTGTAAAGCGACAATAGGCGAGGTGGGAAATGCTGAACACAGCTTGCGTTCTATTGGTAAGGCTGGCGCAATGCGTTGGCGTGGAGTTCGTCCAACTGTACGAGGTGTAGCTATGAATCCTGTTGACCATCCGCATGGGGGTGGAGAAGGAAAAACTGCTGCAGGTCGTAATCCGGTCAGTCCATGGGGTGTGCCAGCTAAGGGTTTCCGTACACGTCGTAACAAACGCACTAGCGGGATGATAGTTCGCCGCCGCTTTCTCGCTTAAGGGGTAAAAATATGGCACGTTCTATTAAAAAAGGTCCATTTGTCGACGCATATTTATTAAAAAAAATTGAAACTGTCCGAGCTACTAGCGATAAGCGTCCTGTTAAAACTTGGTCACGTAGGTCTACTGTGCTGCCTGAATTTGTTGGCCTTACCATTGCGGTGCATAATGGCAAGCAACATATTCCTGTATATATCTCCGAGAACATGGTGGGTCATAAACTTGGTGAATTCTCGTTGACTCGCACTTTCAAAGGGCACGCTGCAGATAAAAAAGCTGTAGTTAGAAAAAAATAAGGAGACATGATGAGCACAATCGCAGTAGTAAAGGGTGTTCGCCTGTCGGCTCAAAAAGGCCGTCTGGTGGCTGATCAGATTCGTGGCTTGCCAGTTAATAAGGCTCTAAATGCACTAGCATTTAGTCCAAAGAAAGCTGCTGTAATTATTAAAAAGGGTTTGGAATCTGCAATCGCCAATGCTGAGCACAATGATGGCGCTGATATTGATGATTTGAAGGTTGCAACTATCTATGTGGATAAGGGTGCTTCGCTTAAAAGAACGTCAGCTCGTGCCAAGGGTCGAGGCAACAGCATTGAAAAGCAGACCTGTCACATTACGATTATTGTCGGGAGCTAGAGCAGATATGGGACAAAAAATACATCCAATCGGTTTCCGATTGAGCGTTCAGAAAAACTGGACATCAAAGTGGTATGCAAGCAGCAAAAACTTCTCAGTAATGTTGCTTAAGGATATAGAAGTACGTGATTATCTGAAAAAGAAGCTGCTAGGTGCGGGTGTATCTAAGATTGTAATCGAAAGGCCTGCCAAAAATGCAAAAATTACTATTTATACTGCCCGCCCTGGAGTTGTGATTGGCAAGAAAGGTGAGGATATAGAAGCCCTAAGGGCTGAGTTAAGAAGACGTATGTGCTTGCCAGATGTTGCACTAAACATTGAGGAAGTGCGGAAACCTGAAATTGATGCTCAGCTAATTGCGGAAAATATTACATCTCAATTGGAAAAGCGTATTATGTTTCGTCGCGCTATGAAGCGGGCCATGCAGAATGCGATGAGACTTGGTGCGCAGGGTATTAAGATCATGAGTGCTGGTAGACTTAATGGAATAGAAATTGCGCGAACTGAGTGGTACCGCGAAGGACGTGTTCCACTGCACACACTCCGTGCCAATATTGATTATGGCACGGCAGAGGCTAAAACTACCTATGGTATTATTGGTGTCAAGGTTTGGGTTTATAAGGGTGATCATACTGGTGTGGAGGAAGTGTCCGTGCCAATGACGTCTGAACCTGAAAAGAGAGTAAGGAAGTCGGGGGCAAAACATGCTACAGCCAGCTAGAAGAAAATATCGCAAAGAGCAAAAGGGTCGTAATACCGGCATTGCGACAAGAGGAAATAAAGTAAGTTTTGGTGAGTTTGGTCTTAAGGCAGTAGCTCGTGGCCGTCTGACGGCACGACAGATAGAGGCTGCTAGGCGTGCCATGACACGTCATATAAAGCGTGGAGGACGAATTTGGATTCGTATTTTTCCTGATAAGCCGATTTCACAAAAGCCTGCTGAAGTTCGTATGGGTAATGGAAAAGGTAATCCAGAATATTATGTTGCTGAAATTCAACCTGGTAAGATGTTGTACGAAATGGATGGTGTGGGTGAGTTGATTGCTCGTGAAGCTTTTCGCTTGGCTTCTGCTAAATTGCCCATTGCAACTACGTTTGTAATTAGACAGGTTGGAGCATAATAATGAAAGCAATAGATTTAAGATTAAAATCCATAACTGAGCTGGATCAAGAATTGTTGTCATTAACAAAGGCTAAATTCAGCTTGCGTATGCAAGTTGCAACGCAGGAGTTGAGCAATAATAGCCAGATAAACAAGATACGGCGAGACATCGCTCGCGTGAAGACCATTTTGACTGAAAAAGGTGCTCAATAATGAGTGTATTAAATTTAAAGAGAACGCTGACAGGCATGGTTGTAAGCGACAAGATGGACAAGACTATTACTGTTCTTGTTGAGCGCAAGATTAAGCACTCACTACTGGGTAAAGTATTGCGCGTATCAAAAAAGTACCACGCTCATGATGAGAATAATGAGTTTCATAATGGTGATTTAGTTCTTATAGAAGAATGCCGTCCATTAGCTAAAACAAAAAGTTGGCGTGTGACTAAGCTAGCTGAATGATAAAACAGCTTTATATTGGATTATATTAGTCTTGAACTAAATAATAACTAATCTAAATGTATTTAATTCTTGTGTAATTTGCTAATCATGCATATAATACAAGGCTTCGTTTCACTGCCGCATTAGTCGCGGTGACCTAACCTAAACTAAACGGGTTCCAAGACTGGCCGCTAAAATGCGGATAAAGTTGGAGTATAAATAATGATACAAATGCAATCTGTTCTGAGTGTCGCCGACAATACTGGTGCACGTTCCGTTATGTGCATTAAGGTTTTGGGTGGTTCTAAGTGTCGCTATGCAAGTATTGGCGATGTTATTAAAGTTAGTATAAAAGATGCTGCACCTCGTGGTCGTGTAAAGAAAGGTGAGGTATATAGCGCTGTGGTGGTTCGTACCGCAAAGGGTGTACGTCGTCCAGATGGCTCATTAATAAAATTTGATGGGAACGCTGCGGTTTTGCTGAATGCGAAACTTGAGCCGATTGGAACTAGAATTTTTGGTCCAGTTACTCGTGAGTTGCGTACTGAGCGATTTATGAAAATTGTATCGCTTGCCCCTGAGGTACTGTAAAGGCGGAAAGAGATAAAAGCGGCGAAATTACGCTGTCTAAGGAAGAGTCATGCGCAAGATTAAAAAGAATGATGATGTAATTGTATTAGCTGGTAAAGACAGGGGTAATCGCGGTAGCGTTCTACGTGTAATGGGTGATCGCTTGCTGGTAAGTGGTGTAAATTTTGTTAAAAAACATCAGAAGCCAAATCCTGTAAAAGGTTTGCCTGGGGGTATAGTACCAATGGAGCAGACAATACATGTCTCTAATGTAGCTATTTACAACTCAATTTCTAATAAGGCGGATCGTGTGGGTGTTAAGATTTTAGAAGATGGTCGCAAAGTGCGGGTCTTTAAATCGAATGGCGAAGTGATTGACGCGTAAAAGGGGAATAGCATGGCTCGTCTATATGATTATTATAAAGGTACAGTAGCATCAGAACTGATGAAGCAGTTTGGCTACAAATCCGTTATGGAAGTTCCACGCATACAAAAAATCACTCTAAATATGGGGGTGGGAGAAGCTGTTGCGGACAAAAAAATTATGGAACATGCAGTTGGCGATATGCAAAAAATTGCAGGCCAAAAGCCGATAATTACCAAATCCAAAAAATCTATCGCAGGATTTAAGATTCGAGAGAATTATCCTGTGGGCTGTAAGGTTACCTTGCGAAAAGCTCGGATGTACGAATTTCTCGATCGGTTGGTTACAGTTGCTATACCACGCATCCGAGATTTTCGTGGTATATCTGGTAAAGCTTTTGACGGTCGCGGTAATTACAACATGGGTGTCAAGGAGCAGATAATCTTTCCAGAAGTTGAATATGACAAGATAGATGCCTTGCGTGGAATGAATATTACCATTACTACTAGTGCGAAGACTGACGATGAAGCACGTGCGCTTCTATTGGCATTCAAATTTCCGTTGAAGAACTGAGGGCAAAAATGGCTAAAGCAGCTGTCATTAATCGTGAAAAAAAACGTCGTGATCTTGTAGAAAAATACTCAATTAAACGTTCTGAGTTGTTGGCTATAATTACAAACTTTAAGTTAAGTGATGAAGATCGACATAATGCGCGCATAAAACTTCAAGCGCTTCCAAGAAACTCCAGTCCTGTACGCTTACGTAATCGCTGCTTGTTGACAGGTCGTCCACGAGGTGTTTTCAGTAAATTTGGTCTGGGTCGTATCAAGTTACGTGAATTTATTATGCGTGGCGAAGTTCCTGGCGTTATCAAAGCAAGCTGGTAGGAGTGAATTTATGAGTATGAGCGATCCGATCTCTGACATGTTAACGCGCATTAGAAATGCGCAGATGGCGGAAAAAGTAAATGTAAAAATGCCTTCTTCTAAGCTAAAAGTGGCGATTGCACAAGTTCTTCAGGATGAGGGATATGTAGAAGGTTATAATGTATCAAGTGTGGAAGGCAAGCATACTTTAGAAATTGGGCTTAAGTATTATGCTGGCCGCCCTGTGATTGAAAAAATCCAGCGCCTAAGTCGTCCTGGTCTTCGTATGTACAAGGGTTGCGATGATATACCTAATGTGATGAACGGCTTAGGTATTGCCATTGTATCTACCTCCAAAGGTTTGATGACAGATCGCAAGGCACGTGCCAATGGAATTGGTGGTGAAGTTTTGTGCTTAGTCGCGTAATGAGGTAATTATGTCTAGAGTCGCTAAAAATCCTATTGTTGTACCTGCTGATGTTGACGTTACACTTGTTGCCAATGAGATTTCTATTAAAGGCCCGTTGGGAGTGTTAAAGCAAGTGCTGACCAATGACGTAGTTGTTCAGCATGAAAAAGGGGAGTTGCTGTGTAAGGCGGGTAATGAGTCTGCAAAGGCAGATGCTATGTCTGGTACTACAAGAGCGCTGATTGCTAATATGGTGCAAGGTGTCACGAAGGGTTTCGAGCGCAGGCTAACATTGGTAGGTGTTGGTTATCGTGCGCAAGCTACCGGTGATACACTTAATCTTGCTCTTGGTTATTCTCATCCTGTGGTTTATAAGGTTCCTTCTGGAGTGACAGTTTCGACACCGACTCAGACGGAAGTTTTGTTGAAGAGTACAAATAAGCAACAGGTTGGTCAAGTCGCCTCTGAGATTCGTGCGTTTCGTGAACCTGAGCCTTATAAAGGCAAGGGGGTTCGTTATGCTGAAGAAATAGTGAAGTTGAAAGAAACCAAGAAAAAATAATTGAGGCAGAAAATGTTTATCAAGAATGATGCGCGTCAGCGCAGGGCTCGTAAAACGCGTGCCAAAATTGCTGGTCAAAAGTCCATTCGTTTATCGATTAGTCGTAGCAATCTGCACATATACGCTCAGGTGATTTCTGCATGTGGTGGTAAAGTGTTAGTAAGTGCTTCAACTTTGGAGGCGGAAATCAGGAATGAACTTTCGAATGGCGGCAATATTGCTGCGGCTATACTTGTCGGTAAGCGTATCGCAGAAAAAGCCAAAAGTGCTGGTATTGAAAAAGTTGCTTTTGATCGATCTGGCTATAAATATCACGGTCGCGTAAAGGCGCTAGCTGTAGCAGCGCGTGAACATGGCTTGAAATTCTAACTTGAGGTGAATGATGGCTAAAGCGCAGGGAAGAATGCAGCAATCGAAAGATCGTGGTGATGGTCTTATCGAAAAGATGATTTCTATCAACCGTGTAACCAAGGTTGTTAAGGGTGGCCGCATTATGGGTTTTGCGGCACTAACCGTTGTTGGAGATGGGGACGGTCGCATCGGTATGGGAAAGGGTAAGTCGAAAGAAGTACCCGTTGCCGTCCAAAAATCCATGGAAGAAGCGCGTCGAAAAATGGTTAACGTTAATTTAAATAAAGGCACCTTGCATCATACGGTGATTGGACGTCATGGCGCTGCTAAGGTATACATGCAGCCGGCAT
The DNA here is from genome assembly GCA_039920105.1 of Candidatus Nitrotoga sp. Classification (GTDB taxonomy): domain Bacteria; phylum Pseudomonadota; class Gammaproteobacteria; order Burkholderiales; family Gallionellaceae; genus Nitrotoga. The sequence continues at coordinate 8,727 of JBDSEJ010000503.1, forward strand.
CTGAAGGTACTGGGATTATCGCTGGCGGCGCAATGCGTGCTGTATTTGAGGCAGTAGGTGTGCATAATGTATTAGCTAAATGTATTGGTTCGAGTAATCCATACAATGTGGTGCGTGCAACTCTTAATGGGCTTCAGGCTGTCAATTCTCCATCTGAAATTGCTGCTAAACGTGGCATGAGTATTGAAGAAATTAAGGGGTAAGGCAATGGCACAGACTCAGCAAAAATATTTAGAATCAGCTGGAAAGATTCAGGTAACACTTGTTAAGAGCTTGATTGGTACCAAAGGATCCCATCGTGCCTGCGCGCGAGGTTTAGGTCTGCGACGTTTAAATCATACTGTCTTTGTTGAAGATACACTAGCTACGCGAGGCATGATTAATAAGATTTATTACTTAGTTAAATTCGAGGTTATAAATGCATCTCAATAAAATTAAACCTGCAGAAGGTTCTAAGCACTCTAAACGTCGTGTTGGACGCGGTATAGGTTGTGGTCTAGGAAAGACTTGTGGTAGAGGTCATAAAGGTCAAAAATCTCGTTCAGGTGGTTTTCATAAGGTTGGCTTTGAGGGTGGACAGATGCCTTTGCAACGTCGCTTACCTAAACGTGGTTTTGTTTCATTGACAAGGTATGATAATGCTCAAGTCCGTTTGTCTGATTTAGAAAAAATTGCGATAGATGTTATTGACTTGTTAGCATTGAAACAAGCTGGTCTTGTACCTGCTTCGACTTTGGTCGCAAAGGTAATATTGTCTGGTGAGTTAAAACGTTCCGTTCAGTTGATAGGTTTGCAACTTAGCAAGGGTGCGCGTAGCGCAGTTCAAGCTGCTGGCGGTAGTATTGCTGAGTAATGGTGGGCTCTGTGAATCTTGCTTCTAAGAAACGTTTGAGTGGTGGAAAGTATGGCGATCTTGGACGTCGTTTGTGGTTTTTATTAGGTGCTTTGGTAGTCTATCGTATTGGAGCTCATATTCCAGTGCCTGGTATCGACCCAGTTGTATTGGCTGATTTATTTGATTCGCAAAAAAGTGGCATTTTAGGCATGTTCAACATGTTTTCTGGTGGTGCTTTATCTCGCTTTACGATACTAGCGCTGGGTATTATGCCGTATATATCCGCTTCCATTATCATGCAATTGGCTACTCATGCTGTCCCTCACCTTGAGCAGTTGAAGAAGGAAGGAGAAGCAGGGCGACGTAAGATTACACAGTACACTCGCTATGGCACCTTGGTGCTTGCGCTGTTTCAAGCATTTGGTATGTCTGTTGCATTGCAATCACAAGCAGGTTTAGTTTTGCATCCGGGAATGATGTTCCAGGTTACGACCGTAATAACATTATTATCAGGCACGATGTTTTTAATGTGGTTGGGAGAGCAAATTACTGAGCGTGGCTTGGGAAACGGTATATCTCTAATTATTTTTGCAGGAATTGCTGCTGGATTACCTAGCGCAATTGGTAGTACTCTCGAATTAGCACGTACAGGCGCGTTTTCTATTCCCCTGGTTTTATTGCTTCTGTTTGGTTCGATTGGAATAACTGCTTTGGTAGTTTTCGTAGAACGTGGCCAGCGAAAAATTCTTGTCAATTATGCAAAGCGTCAGGTTGGTAATAAGGTATATGGTGGCCAAAGTTCACATTTACCATTGAAGGTAAATATGGCAGGCGTTATCCCTCCGATTTTTGCTTCTAGTATTATTTTATTTCCGGCAACTTTGGCTGGTTGGTCTGCTAGCGGTCAAGGTATGACATGGTTAAAAGATCTCAGTGATATGTTGTCACCTGGTCAGCCTATATATGTAATGTTGTATGCTACTGCAATAATTTTCTTTTGTTTTTTTTATACGGCACTTGTGTTTAATCCAAAAGATACAGCAGACAATCTTAAGAAAAGTGGTGCTTTTTTACCTGGAATACGTCCGGGTGATTTAACTGCACGGTATATTGAAAGCATTATGCTTCGACTGACATTGGTTGGGGCGGTATATGTAACGCTAGTGTGCTTGTTACCAGAGTTTCTGGTTGTTAAGTGGAATGTTCCATTCTACTTTGGTGGTACATCATTGTTAATTATGGTTGTTGTTACCATGGATTTTATGGCACAGGTTCAATCATATCTGATGACTCATCAGTATGAGAGCTTGTTAAAGAAGGCAAATTTTAAGGGTGGGTTGATTCGCTGATGGCCAAAGAAGATGCGATGCAAATGCAGGGTGAGGTCGTTGAGTCCTTACCTAATGCAACCTTTCGCGTGAAACTAGAAAATGGTCATATTGTGTTGGGTCATATATCCGGAAAAATGCGTATGCACTATATTCGGATTTTACCTGGAGATAAGGTTACAGTTGAACTGACACCTTATGACTTGACTAAAGGTCGAATTACGTTTCGCGCCAAGTAGTTGTTGCGTGTAGTACTGAGGAGAATGAAATGAAAGTGCAAGCATCGGTAAAGAAAGTTTGTCGTAATTGTAAAATTGTACGGCGTAAAGGTGTGATACGTGTGATCTGTAGTAGTGATGCACGTCACAAGCAACGCCAGGGCTAAATGAGGTGAGGAAAGTCTCATTATCAAATGGTTTTTTTAATGCCTTTTTTAAAACGATAGGGTAGTTGCATGGCTCGTATTGCAGGGGTAAACATTCCAAATCATCAACACACTGTTATCGCATTAACCGCGATTTATGGTGTCGGTAATACTCGGGCGCGTAAAATTTGCGCCACTGTCGGAATCAACGCCGCCACTAAAATTAAAGATCTCGCTGATGCCGAAATGGAGAAGTTGAGGGATGAGGTCGCGAAATATTCAGTGGAAGGTGATTTGCGTCGAGAAATCTCGATGAATATAAAGAGGTTGATGGACTTGGGTTGCTATCGCGGCTTACGTCATCGTCGTGGTTTGCCAGTGCGAGGTCAGCGGACACGAACTAATGCTCGAACTCGCAAGGGACCACGCAAGTCCGTTGCCGGCGCCAAGAAGTAATTTTTGAGAGGATTTGAGCATGGCTAAAACAAACACGCGAGTGCGCAAGAAAGTTAAGAAAAACATAGCCGAGGGCATTGCCCATGTGCATGCTTCTTTTAACAACACTATCGTGACAATTACAGACCGTCAGGGTAATGCTTTGGCTTGGTCCACTAGTGGAAGTAATGGCTTTAAGGGCTCGCGTAAGAGTACCCCTTTTGCAGCGCAAATTGCTGGTGAGACAGCCAGTAAAGCAGCTCAAGAATGTGGCGTAAAGAACCTTGAGGTGCGCATAAAAGGCCCCGGCCCTGGTCGTGAATCGGCTGTGCGTGCATTGAATGCTGCTGGTTTTAAAATTACTAGCATTTCTGACATTACGCCAGTTCCACACAATGGTTGCCGCCCGCCCAAAAAGCGTCGTATCTAATCTTAGGAGTTAGCCTTGGCTAGAAATCTTGATCCAAAGTGCCGTCAGTGCCGTCGTGAAGGCGAGAAACTGTTTTTGAAGGGCGAAAAGTGTTTTACTGATAAGTGTGGTGTGGAGCGTCGTGCATATCCTCCAGGTCAACACGGACAAAAGAAAAATACCCGTATCTCTGATTATGGTGGACAATTGCGTGAAAAGCAAAAAGTACGCCGCATATATGGGATGCTTGAGCATCAATTTCGCTTGTCCTATCGCTCTGCTGTATCTCAACGTGGGATAACAGGTGAAAATCTTTTGCAATTGCTCGAATCTCGCTTAGATAATGTATCTTATCGCATGGGTTTCGGTGCATCTCGTTCTGAGGCACGTCAAGTAGTTCGACATAATGGAATTTTAGTGAATGGTAAGCGTGTCAATATTCCGTCTTATCAGGTTCGTACTGGAGATGTTGTTGAGATCGCGGAAAATGCTAAAAAGCAATTGCGCGTTAAAGCTGCATTACAAGCTGCCGGTCAACGTGGATTTCCAGAGTGGGTTGAGGTTGATACTAAGGCTATGAAAGGTATATATAAGTCTAAGCCTCAACGTTCTGAGCTCCCTGCTTCGATAAACGAACATCTTATTGTCGAGTTGTATTCCAAGTAATTAATGCGGAGTTAGTTATGCATAACAATGATTTTCTGAAGCCCCGCATTATTGAAGTGCAAAGAGTTTCCAACATGCAGGCTAAGATTGTGATGGAACCCTTTGAACGTGGCTATGGGCACACACTCGGTAATGCATTACGCCGCATACTGTTGTCCTCCATGCCGGGCTATGCCCCCACTGAGGTCAAAATTGCTAGCGTTCTTCACGAGTATTCTTCTATTGATGGCGTTCAGGAAGATGTAGTTGAAATCCTGCTTAACTTGAAGGGAGTAGTGCTAAAACTTCATAATTCAAATGTTGCTATGCTGACTCTCAAGAAGGAAGGAGTGGGTGTTGTAACGGCAGGTGATATTATTGTTGATTCCGATACTGAAGTGATTAATCCATCTCACGTTATTGCCCACCTTACAGCGGGCGGTAAATTAGATATGGAAATTAAAGTTGAACAGGGACGAGGCTACGTATCAGCTATTTCGCGTCAGCTTCCAGCTGAAAATCGTGCAGTTGGCCATATCGCGCTTGATGCCTCGTTTAGTCCGGTAAGCCGAGTTAGTTATGCAGTTGAAAGTGCACGTGTAGAACAGCGTACAGATTTAGACAAGCTGATAATGGAAATTGAAACTAATGGTGCTATTGATCCTGAAGAAGCCATACGTTATGCGGCTCGTATATTAGTTGAACAGTTTTCAGTATTTGCTGCATTGGAAGGCACGCCTGCTCCAGTTGAAAAGCCTCAAACACCCAAGGTTGACCCGATGCTGTTGCGACCTGTTGACGATTTAGAGCTTACTCCACGCTCATCCAATTGTCTTAAGGCACAAAGTATTCACTATGTAGGTGATTTAATTCAGAACACCGAAAATGATTTGCTTCGTACCCCTAATTTAGGCCGTAAATCTTTGAATGAAATAAAGCAGGTTTTGGCTGAGCATGGTCTATCACTGGGAATGAAATTGGAAAATTGGCCAGTGACTATTGAGAAGTAAGAGAGGATTATTATGCGTCACCGTTTAGGATTAAGAAAACTTAATCGTACCAGTAGCCACCGTTTGGCAATGCTGCGCAACATGATAGCTTCTTTGCTGCGTCATGAGGTCATAAAGACTACCTTACCTAAGGCAAAGGAATTACGCCGTGTAGCTGAACCTATTTTAACTCTAGGTAAGAATCCTAGCTTGGCTAACCGCCGCTTGGCATTTGCCCGCTTGCGTGATCGCGAAATGGTTACTAAGCTGTTCGATGAGCTTGGTCCACGTTATGCGACTCGAAATGGTGGCTATTCTCGTATCCTGAAATTTGGTTTTCGCAAAGGTGACAATGCTCCAATGGCGTTGATTGAGTTGGTTGATCGACCGGAGGAAACTGAAATTGTCGAAGCTGAAACAGTGTAATAATAGTATCTGATCAATAAAAAATGCCGGATTTATCCGGCATTTTTTATTGATCAGATCATTCGCGAGGCTTCAGATAGTTCAGTCCAATCATCAACCAAATGGGATTTCAGGCCGTCCTTCTTCCGTATAAAGTTTACCGAATTATTCTTCGGCTTATTTCCACCAAGCTGGGTGGCCAATTTGTACAACGCGTGACACTCATTCTGTATCTGATCGAGCCTCAGCCGGAACTGTTCGTCTTTGGGAGTTTACTCGATTTTACGTGGTTTCATTTTACAAGGAATCGCTACTCGACAGAGCAGACTCTTGCTAATTCTACATCGCTTGAATATCCCTCAAAGAAGATAAATTCGCGAAACTTGTGGGTTGTTCGGGGATAACGAGGTCTACTATATTCTTTTACATCGCGTGGTTATATATCCGGAACCACGAGTATCAGTCGCATGGCTTACGAACTACGGATGAGGTGGAGAAGTTGTACTATGGTTTTTAATTTATGGGCACCTCTAAAAATTTAACATTTCTGATGAATAGAGCGCGTCACATTTCGTGACGATAAATTTTCACGCAACAAGACGATTGTTTCTCGGATTGTTTTAATTTTCAACGTTGTTTCACGTCTTTCCCCTCGCTTCAGCTTACAGCAGGCGCAATAACCCTGTCGAAGTTCCAATGTTTTTTGCGAATCAGAAACACCACTCGCTTGATGTTGTAATTCTAAATCGCATTAGAAACAGAATTAATTATCCAAGGCCACCGAGTAATGCTGGCGACACGCTCAGTATCATTTTCCATTGTTCGTAGCGCCTCAACCAAGTGATCTTCAAGAGCATCAATG
>JBDSEJ010000504.1:0-9381 GCA_039920105.1 Candidatus Nitrotoga sp.
AAAAAGGGTGAAGTGCCACACCTCACCCTTGTATAGAACCCAATGTTTATTAATACTAGACGATTCAAGAAACACCTGTAGTTATATGCAGCAATTTTGGATGTCTTACTACTAAGATCACGCAAAAGCGATAAAACAGGACTTACCTGTTTTACCTTGGCCTCACTCCAGCATGTATCGCCGTCAAAACTTGTTCCGCAGACTGAACAACAACATTATTACTTATCAACGCTCGGTATATTATCATATTGCCCTTGGTAAACCGAATACACTCCAAATATCACAGACCTATATCAAAATAAAATGCTTTTCAGCATCAAAAAATCTATTCATTGGAAGTGAAGCACTGCCACCGAGGGGTGCTACAAATTTTTACATAACAGTGGAAACTGGAATAATATTCATGTGTCCATTTCTGAATTTACTGACATCGTGTCAAAATTGTTAAGTTCATACTTCAATGCCAGCCAAGAGCTACGCCTACTATCGCATAAAGTAGACCAGCTACTCATATTGCAACGGCATTATGAACAGTTCGCGCCCCCCTCCCTCACACGCAATAGTCATGTTGTGCAAATTGACCAGCAAACACTTATTGTTGCCGCAGATAATGGCACGGTGGCGGCGAAGTTACGTCAACTTGCCCCAGAACTTACCAAGTCATTCCAAAATAGGGAATATGAGATTACTGGAATTCAGATTAGGGTGCAAGTTGCCCTACCGATTTCCATACTCCCACCCCGCCTTACCTCGCTCAGTAACGCAGGACGTCAACAACTGGTTGACTTCTCCGTAAAGTTACAAGACTCGCCTCTGAAATCCGCATTGCAACGCTTGGCAAAAAACGAGAAATAATGGCAAACACATTTAGCCGGGGACAATGAATAATTGTTGAAATTTTTTTACCCAACCAAGCAACACGGACTCAAATCGAAAAGCTATGGCACAATTGAAAAGTATCGCACCAAATTTCTCGTGGATTTAATTGTTTAAAGAAGACTACGCCGCCATGTATCGGCCAGCTGGGGTTTTCCTCTGATTGCGCCTGATCAGGGCTATTGATCTCCAGCCTATAATTGGGCTGTTAGAATTACAAATATTTCCCATGCAACGGGGATGCTACTAATTACCTTTTAATTTCTGCTCATGAGCGGTTTCTGTGGAGTATGGTGGGATGGGTCGCATATTGGTTGTAGCTGTTATATTCATAGTCATCTATTTGTTAATTAGGCACTACCACAAGCAGACATCAAAAAATGATGCAATTGCTAAAGATGTGTCCAAGCACAGAGAAAACATGGTGCGCTGCGCGCACTGCGGTGTACATCTGCCCAAAGGTGAGAGCATTATGCTTGATCATAAACACTATTGTAATGAAGCGCATCGCCGTGCACACACTGATGAACCTGAATAATATCTAATGCCAGTTGAGCTTTGATCAGGTATAACCTCCTCCACTACTTCTCCAAGCGCCATACATTGCGTCCGCAATCTTATTCTGCACCATCACCGGAAGCCATGTGGCGCTCAATATTACTATTCAATCTTTATCGCCTGACTCTGAGCGGGCTATTTGTGTTTCTGGTGAGTGCATTTGGTGATGCCCTGTCGTTGGGTTCACGCGCTCCATCGCTGTTCATCCGAACCAGTCTTATATACGTAGTGCTGACTCTGATCTCGCTTCTGACCCTCAAGTTACGTCGACCACGATTTAGCTTGCAATTAGCATTTATGGTAGGAACCGATATTGTTTGCATAACAATTTTATCCTACGCCAGCGGGGGCATACAAAGCAGCTTGGGAGTATTGCTGCTAGTATCACTGACTGCAACAGGATTGATTAGTCGTGGCAAAATCACCCTTTTCTTCGCTGCACTTGCCAGCATTGCGGTGTTGTTGCAGCACTCCTATGCAGTGCTTACCCAAGATGCAGCGGTAGCCCAATATGTGCAGGCAGGGTTGTTAAGCACCGCCTATTTTGCCGTTGCCTGGCTGGCGCATACCATGGCCAAGTATGCCATTGCCAGCGAAAATCTGGCCGCTGTACGCGGTGTTGATTTGGCCAACATGGCGGAAACTAACAGACTGGTGATTCAAGACATGCCTGACGGCGTGCTCGTGGTGAATGAGAGCGGAATGGTCAGGCAATACAATCCTAGCGTGGAGCGTTTGCTTGGGTACATGTTTTCAAATACTGACAGCGTCACACTGGAAAGTTGCGCGCCTCTGCTGGCGGATAGGTTCGCCGTTTGGCGGCAGCACCAGAGGCGTGGACATGAAGTGTTGCATTTGCCGATCACCAATCATCAGGTGCGCGTGCGTTTCCTGCCTGTACAGCGCGAGGGATTTGGTGGCGCGATAATTTTCCTTGAGGATATGCAACGCGTTCTGGCGCAAGCTCAACAAATTAAACTCGCTGCACTGGGGCGACTGACCGCCAACATTGCCCATGAGGTGCGCAATCCACTGTCGTCTATCAGCTATGCAACTGAGTTACTGCAAGAAGAAAAGCACGATCCGGCACAGGCCAGGCTGTTTCAAATCATTATGGACAATGCCGCAAGATTGAATAATATCGTGGAAGATGTTTTACAGCTGAACCGTCGCGACAGGGTGCAGCGCGAAGACCATAATTTAACAGAAAAACTGCCCCTCTATATTGAAGGGTTTGGCCACACCCAAGGGGTATCACAGGAGATATTTTCAATTAAAATTACATCGGCCTGCATCATCAGCTTTGATCGTGGCCATCTCGATCAAGTATTATGGAATTTATGCCGCAATGCTCTGCGTTATTGCAACAAGCAGGCAGGCAGTGTGCAATTGAGTGCATGGCCTTCCATTGAGGGCCGGACGGCATTGGAAATTCTTAACGATGGACCGCCAGTTACCCCCGAAACCGTTCAACAATTGTTTGAGCCTTTTTTCACCATGACAGCCGGTGGTACCGGTTTAGGCCTGTATATTGCACGCGAGTTGTGCGAGGCTAATGGGGCAATGCTTGAATACAGGCAGCCAGAAAAAGGAGGTGCGTGTTTCCGCATTGTGTTTGGAGTTCAAAATGGACATTGATATACAAGCGCGCGTCTTGGTGGTGGATGACGAGCCGGATATATTGGAGCTGATCGAATTGGCGCTGCTACGCATGGGATTGCAAGTCGATCGCGCTAGCAATGTGCAAGAGGCTCTGCAACAATTAAATTGTAAAAAATATCAGCTGTGCTTGACAGATATGCGCCTGCCGGATGGGGATGGGCTGGAGGTGGTGCAATATATTGTTGCTCGCAACATGCATGTGCCAGTCGCGGTGATTACCGCACATGGCAACATGGAAAATGCAATTTTAGCGCTCAAGGCGGGTGCATTCGACTACCTGTCCAAGCCAGTTGCACTGATTCAGTTGCGCGCTCTGGTTAATGCCGTGCTTAAGCTGCCGCCACCGTCTGCCGCCCCACGGAAAGGCGTGCGAACGCTGCTGGGGCACTCCCAGGCCATGGAGAAAGTGCGCGACCTGATCGACCGGGTAGCGCGCAGCCAGGCGCCTGTTCATATCAGTGGCGAATCAGGTAGCGGAAAAGAGCTTGCTGCGCGGCTTATCGTTGAGAAAAGTGCTCGACGCGACCAACCCTTCATTACTGTAAATTGCGGTGCAATCCCGGAAACGCTCATGGAAAGCGAATTTTTTGGTTATCGCAAGGGCGCATTTACCGGTGCAGACAAGGAACGCGAGGGATTATTTCAAGCCGCCAATGGCGGCACCTTATTCCTAGACGAAGTGGCCGATCTGCCTCTCTCCATGCAAGTAAAGTTGTTACGGATTATCCAGGAAAAAAAAGTGCGCAAAGTGGGCGCTACACAGGAAGAACCGGTGGATGTGCGTATCATCAGCGCCACCCATAACACACTGGCGGAGCAAGTACAGCAGGGTAAATTCCGGCAAGATCTTTATTATCGCCTGAATGTGATTACCTTGCTTATGCCGCCGTTACGAGCAATACGCGATGACATCGCCGAGGTCGCCAATCAGTTCTTAGCTCGCGTGTGTGGTGACACGAAGGTCGAATTTGCATCGACAGCTTTAGAGGTACTTCAGCAATACGATTTTCCGGGTAATGTGCGTGAGCTGGAAAATATAATCGAGCGGGCACTTGCATTGTGTTCGGACGGCATAATCACGCCAGCTGATTTGCAGCTAACGCCCACTGATTTTGCTGGCAACGCGGCTAAACAAAGTGTGGCTGACAAATACCCGCTTACCGATTATCTGGACTGCATCGAACGCGCAGCAATTCTTGAAGCCTTACAGCAGACCAATTTCAATCGCACAGCTGCAGCCAAGGTGCTAGGAGTGACTTTTCGCGCCTTACGTTATCGTATAGGCCGTTTGGGCATCAATGACAAGGATGAATAAACAGTGAAAGTTGGCACAAATGGATGGGTCAGCGGTATGCGCCGTCTTGCCTCACCTAACTGTGATGTCCGTCCGTTTGGCACCGCCATAGACTTATTAGTGATTCACAATATCAGCCTGCCACCGGGTAAATTTGGTGGAGAGTCGATTGCACAGTTATTTACCAACACACTTGATACCGACGCACACCCATATTTTGCGCAACTCAAAGGGGTGAGAGTTTCTGCCCATTTTTTAATACAACGCACGGGCGAGATTATTCAATTCGTGCCGTGCAGCAAGCGCGCCTGGCATGCGGGCGTCTCGACTTGGCAAGGACGCACGGCCTGCAATGATTTTTCCATAGGCATAGAATTAGAAGGCACGGACTTTCTGCCATTCTGCGATCAACAATATGCTGCATTAATAAGACTGACTCGGGTTCTCAAACGCGCCTATCCAATTCGGCAAATTGCAGGGCATTCAGACATTGCACCGGGACGAAAAACTGATCCCGGACATGAATTTGATTGGCCGCGTTATCTTGCGAAGAAGTTATTAAAAGCAGGCAAAAAAACGGGCACATAGATGCAATTATTTGTATAGAGCCAAATTATACTGTTTTTGTCTTTTGTTTCGTTTGTTTTATTAAAGAATCGACTTACTTGGAAAAAAATTGCATAATTGCCCTGTAGGAAGTCCTGCAAAATTGCCCTATAAAAAGTTTCTAATTACGCGATTTACGCGATAAATGTACTGCTAAATATTTATGTCACCCACTCCATTATCGGCAAGCGTTACTCCCAATGACTCTACGGTCGCATTGAACATCTCTTTCGGCCAACACAAAGTTATTCGCCGAAATGGCTCCGTAGTTGCTTTCGAAGCAACCAAGATTGCTGTTGCCTTAACCAAGGCATTTATCGCCGTAAACGGTGATGCGTCTGCGCGTGTGCGCGAACTGGTTAACCAGTTGACCGACACCGTGGTTAACGCGCTGTTGCGCCGTAATCCGCACGGCGGGACGCTGCATATCGAAGATATTCAGGATCAAGTTGAGCTGGCTTTGATGCGTTCCGGTGAGCACGATGTGGCTCGCGCCTATGTGGTTTACCGCGAAGACCGCACGCGTGAGCGGGCCAAGGAAAAAAGCGCGCCCGTACATACTCTTCAAGTCAACGATAAGGGCGTGCTTCGCCCACTGGATGAGGCAGTTCTTGCGGCACGCATCAAGGCAGCTTGTGAAGGACTGGGCAACTCGGTAAGTGTTGACCCAATTCTAAAGCTGACGCTACGTGATCTTTATGACGGCGTATCCGTTGAAGAGGTACGCAAATGTGCCATCCTTGCCGCCCGTGCGATGATCGAACATGACCCGGCCTATAGCTTTGTTACCGCCCGTCTATTACTAAACAATATCTGCTGTGATGTTATTGGCGATGATGCCGACATGGCAACGCGTTATGCCGAATACTTTCCCTCTTTCATCAAGCGCGGCATTGAGGCGGAACTGCTTGACCGTGACATGGCGAATTTTGACCTGCCGCGATTGGCAAAAGAACTCACTGCAAGCCGTGATTTGCAGTTCAGCTATCTTGGCCTGCAAACTTTATATGATCGCTACTTCCTGCATATAAATGAAAATCGCATCGAGCTGCCACAGATATTTTTCATGCGCGTGTCTATGGGGCTAGCCCTAAGGGAGGCTGACCGCGATGCACGCGCTATCGAGTTCTATCATCTGCTGTCCAGCTTCGATTTCATGAGCTCAACACCTACACTGTTCAACTCAGGGACGGTTCGTTCGCAACTTTCTTCCTGCTACCTTACTACCGTGCCGGACGATTTGGCCGGCATCTTTGAAGCGGTAAAGGAAAATGCCCTCCTGGCAAAATACTCCGGAGGTCTTGGTAACGACTGGACACCCGTGCGCTCCATGGGCGCCCACATCAAAGGTACCAACGGCAAATCACAAGGCGTGGTGCCGTTCCTGAAAGTTGCCAATGACACTGCCGTGGCAGTTAACCAAGGGGGCAAAAGGAAGGGCGCGGTATGCGCATATCTGGAAACATGGCATCTGGACATCGAAGAATTTATTGAGCTGCGCAAAAATACTGGCGACGACCGCCGCCGCACGCATGACATGAATACATCGAACTGGATACCCGATCTGTTCATGAGGCGGGTAATGGAAGACGGGGAATGGACGCTATTTTCTCCATCAGCCTGCCCTGATCTTCACAACAAATTCGGCACAGAATTCGAGCGTGCCTATATAGCTTATGAGGCCAAGGCAGCGAACGGCGAGATCACCCTATTCAAAAAAATATCAGCAGCCAATCTGTGGCGCAGGATGTTGACCATGCTGTTCGAGACCGGCCACCCGTGGATTACCTTCAAAGACCCTTGCAACATACGTTCGCCACAGCAGCACGTCGGCGTGGTGCATAGCTCTAATCTCTGTACTGAGATAACCTTAAACACCTCTGAGTCAGAAATTGCAGTATGCAATCTTGGCTCAGTCAACCTCAAGGCACATCTAAACACTTCCGGCCAGCTTGACCACGAAAAACTCAAGCGCACCATTACCACCGCGATGCGTATGCTGGACAACGTAATCGATATCAACTATTACGCCGTTGAAAAGGCGCGCAACTCCAACCTTAAACACCGCCCTGTTGGGTTGGGTATCATGGGATTTCAGGACTGCCTGCATGAACTACGGATACCCTATGCCTCGAAAAAATCAGTCGAATTTGCCGACAGCTCCATGGAGGCAGTGTGCTATTACGCCTATTTGGCATCCACAGAACTGGCCGAAGAACGAGGCCGCTATGACAGCTATAGTGGCAGCCTGTGGGATCAGGGTATATTGCCGCAGGATACGCTGGAACTCCTTCGTCAATCCCGCGGAGGCCATGTAGAAGTAGATATGTCCATTAGCATGGACTGGGACACGCTGCGCGCCCGCATCAAGCAGTATGGTATGCGCAACTCAAACTGCGTGGCCATTGCACCTACTGCAACGATATCGAACATTATCGGCGTATCGGCCTGCATTGAACCGACTTACCAGAACTTGTTTGTAAAATCGAACCTGTCCGGTGAATTCACCGTCATCAATGAATATCTGGTGAATGACCTCAAGCGACTGGGGCTGTGGGACGAGGTGATGATAGCAGACCTGAAGTATTTTGATGGAAGCCTTGCGAAAATCGATCGCATCCCTTCTGAATTGCGCGGTTTGTATGCGACTGCCTTCGAGATTGAGCCGCAATGGGTAATAGAGGCGGCAGCACGGCGCCAGAAATGGATAGACCAAGCCCAATCACTGAACATCTATATGGCTGGTGTGTCAGGACGAAAGCTCGACGAAACTTACAAGCTGGCATGGCTGCGTGGCCTGAAAACCACTTATTATCTGCGCACTATGGGTGCGACATCCACTGAGAAATCCACCTCGCGCGCTGGCGAACTGAATGCTGTATCCATGTGTAAAATTGACGATCCAGAATGCGAGGCATGCCAATGAATAGCTATACCATTGCATCAAGCTCTACGGGACGAATACGCGTCGAAGACAAGCGCATAATCAACTGCAACGCAGACGTAAATCAGCTAGTGCCATTCAAGTACAAATGGGCATGGGAAAAGTACATTTCCGCCTGCGCCAACCACTGGATGCCACAAGAAGTTAACATGTCCGCCGATATTGCGCTATGGAAGAATCCGAACGGCCTGACCGATGATGAACGCCTCATGGTCAAGCGCAATCTTGGATTCTTCACCACAGCTGACAGCCTCGCGGCAAACAACATCGTACTTGGCACCTATCGCCACATCACGAATCCTGAATGCCGTCAGTACCTGCTACGGCAGGCGTTCGAGGAGGCGATTCACACACACGCCTACCAATACATCGTTGAAAGTTTGGGGCTGGATGAGGGCGAAATTTTCAACATGTACCATGAGGTTTCCAGCATACGTGAAAAGGATGAGTTTTTACTGCCCTTTATCGACACTCTGACCAATCCGGACTTCAAAACAGGCACACCGGAAACAGATCGCCAATTATTGCGTAGCCTGATCGTGTTTGCCTGCATTATGGAAGGACTGTTCTTCTATGTCGGCTTTGTGCAGATATTAGCCCTTGGACGCCAGAACAAAATGACGGGTTCCGCCGAACAGTACCAATACATCATGCGTGACGAATCCATGCACCTTAATTTCGGCGTAGATGTAATCAATCAGATCAAACTGGAGAACCCGCATCTGTGGACACCGGAATTCCGCGAGGAAATTCGCGGCCTGATGCAGAAAGGCGTGGAACTGGAATACCGTTATGCTGAGGACACCATGCCACGTGGCGTGCTTGGTATGAACGCATCAATGTTCAAAGAATACCTGCGCTTTATCGCCAACCGTCGGTGTCAGCAAATCGGGCTGGACATTTTATACCCCGGTGCCAGTAACCCATTCCCGTGGATGGCGGAAATAATTGATCTCAAGAAGGAAAAAAACTTTTTCGAAACACGTGTTACCGAATATCAAACAGGTGGCGCACTTTCCTGGGATTAACAGGCTTTGGCCATACTGCATTTGGTGTTTGTTGGGATAATAGTTGTTAGTGTTGTATTTCTTGAACTTCATTTCCAAAGGAGGTTGAAATGGCAGCAGTACAGAAAGCTAAACCCGCAGCTAAAACCACAGTAGCAGCCAAGAAACCCACAGCTAAAACCGCAGCGGTAACCAAGAAACCCGCAGCTAAAACCACAGCGGCAACCAAGAAACCTGCAGCTAAAACCACAGTGGCAGCCAAGAAACCCTCAGATAAAACCGCAGTGGTTACCAAGAAACCCGCAACTAAAACCGCAGTGGCAACCAAGAAACCTGCAACTAAAACCGCAGTGGCAACCAAGAAACCTGCAACTAAAACCGCAGCGGTAACCAAGAAACCTGCAACTAAAACCGCAGCGGTAACCAAGAAACCT
>JBDSEJ010000505.1:0-3714 GCA_039920105.1 Candidatus Nitrotoga sp.
ATTCGCAACAAAACATTTGGCTTTGAGCGCATCAGTACGACCAAATCGCGACAGCGGCATGAGAGTGCGACCAAAAGGCACAAAAAGAAATCAATTGAGCCCAAAAATCGGCTCAGAAATCGCAAAATTGCGTTCGAATTCAGAAAAACAGAAAACTGATAGAATCACAGCGGATCCGTCGCTCCGACAACGGATTTATAGAAGTGACCAATAGTTGAGGGAGGTTTTAAATTAACGCTGGCAGCCAGTACTCCAGGCTACACAACGGTTCACGCCGATTTTGTCGTTGATGCCAGCGGCGCAAATGCCATCTTTGCCCGTCAACAGGGTAGCCAAAAAATTAAAACCCAACCACTGGTATGTTTAGCGGCTCGCTTTGCCATTAAAGACGCCAAGGACAATTGCACGCAACTGACCCACCTGGAGTCAGTTGAGCACGGCTGGTGGTACGGCGCACAACTACCGAACAATTACCTGCTTATGGCACTTTTCTGTGATGCTAGAACCGCAAAGACGCAGCAACTGCAACAATCCGATCGCTGGCATGAGCTGCTAGGTAAGGCTGTTAACAGTGCCAAGCTCATAGAAAGCACTGAACCGCTATCGGATGACATCACCATATGCAACGCACCGTCCCACTGTCTGGACCGACTCTACGGCCCGCACTGGCTGGCAGTTGGCGATGCGGCATCCAGCTTTGACCCCATTGCCTCACAAGGCATTATCAAATCAATCAGCAACGGCCTGGCGGCGGCCGATGTTGTTCTGGGGAAAACCGACCCGGTGCACTATAGCCAATCAATCAACGCAATGTATCAACTCTATTTGACCATGCGTGACCGCTACTATCAGCAAGAACAGCGCTGGCCCGACTCACCGTTCTGGCAAAAATATCAATCAACAGCGCATTGATCATTAACGTCAACATCTGCTGGCGACCATTGGCGTGAAACGAGGGCCGCTAGTCCCAGATAAAAACACGCTGCCTGTTCTTTTATAGTTGTAAGCAATAGTGAGCGACGAAGCAGTTCAGGAGGGGCTTTAGTGAGCGCAGCGCCATACGCCGCGCCGCTTCCTTCGGGCATAACCTTTGTTATGTTACTTGCTTGACCGCCTGCTTACGAAATTCTTTGCAGTCAATTGCGCTGTGTACTCTCTGTTTCATCGAACACCTACGTTTCAAGTTTAACAAAACGTTGGTGCCCATTTTTCCCAGGCTACATCAGACATGGCGTCAACTTCCGAAAATCGCACGAATCGCTTCAAGTCTTTTCCGGTTCGCTCCAAAGTCTTTCTTGCCCAAGCGAGACGCAGAGCGCATGTTAATAACGCCAGCCTGCTCATCTAACGCAAATTCAACGTCATCGTTGAATTTCATTAGGCTGCTTTGGAATTCAGCGTATAAATACGTTGGTTCTGCGGTAATTACTTTTGATTTATCCATGCCGCGGACTATATCAGTCAGTTTGGCAAAGGCGGCTTTACCGTCGCCTTGATATGTTAGCGGAGCAATGTTGTGGTAGTCGCTGTGGGGGTGCTGTGCCGCCTGGCTGGAGACGCTATTGGATGACTCAGCCAGTGGAGCTTTTAGCTTGCCATTACGCAGGCCAAGATCAGTCGGACGTTTGCCATTGAATAGGCCAGTCTGTCCTGCAACGATTATGGCCATCGCGAGGGCGAACAGTAAGATGGCAATATTTAGGATAATCCTGATCATGAGGGAGTCATTAATATTAGCAATTGTAGCCGCAGGGCTAGGAAAAAATTGAGATGTAGATTTCTCATGATCTGCTTTTCGTGAAGCTTGTTAAGTAATTATTTTGCCTGTCTATAAAGTTCCTGCACAAACCTCAAGCCATATATTTTTTTTTCAATTGCTTAAATATTGCAATAGTTGAAATGGCAAATCAATTTCGCCTTGCGCAGCCCAGCTGGATAATTCTTCCGGAGAGCCGATGTAGCCATAGCTGGCAATGATGCAGGGCATCCCGGCAGCTTGTGCTGCTTCCACATCGCGCTTGTCATCACCCAGATACAGGCAGAGCTGTGGCGCGACTTTCAGTATTTCGCTGGCCCTAAGTAGCGAATCCGGGAAGGGTTTGGCACGCGCGCATGTGTCGCCGCTTATCAGGCAGGCAGCGCGCTGCGCATAGCCCAGCGCTTGCATCAACGGCAGGGTGAAACGATGGGGTTTGTTGGTGACGATACCCCATGGCAGGCCACGTTCTTCCAGTATTTCGATTAGTTCCGCCATTCCAGGGAATAGGGTGGTGTAGACACAAATATGGTTGGCATAATAATCCAAGAAGGTATCGCGCAAATCTGCAAAACCTGGCATATCCGATTCGATGTTAAAGCCTAGTTTCAGCAATCCGGAAGTGCCATGCGAGGCTTGCGGACGGATCATTTCCAATGGCAAGGGTGGCCTGTTATGCAGGTTGAGGAGGTAATTAAGGGCAGCGCCCAGGTCGGGTGCAGTGTCCGCGAAGGTGCCGTCGAGATCGAGCAGGACAGCGCTAGTCACGACAACTGGCCAGCAGGTAGTTGACGTCAGTATCTTGGCCGAGTGAGTAGGTTTTATGGAGGGGGTGATAACTCATGCCGCTGATGTCGCTTATGTTAAGCCCCGCATTGCGGCAAAATTGTGCGAGCTCGGACGGTTTGATAAATTTGGCATAATCGTGCGTGCCTCGCGGCAGCAATTGAAGTAAATATTCCGCTCCGATCACCGCAAAAAGATAGGATTTCGGGTTGCGGTTGAGAGTGGAAAAAAATACATGGCCGCCCGGCTTGGCTAGTTGCGCGCAGGCAGTCACGATGCTGGATGGGTCGGGTACATGTTCAAGCAATTCCATGCAAGTGACCACATCGTACTGGCCCGGCTGTTCTGCCGCCAGATCTTCCACGGCGATTTTGCGGTACTCCACCTGCAGGCGACTTTCCAACAGGTGCAGTCTGGCAACTTGCAGCGCCTTGTCGCCCAGATCGATGCCTGTCACCTGTGCGCCAAGTGCCGCCATACTTTCCGACAGAATGCCACCGCCGCAACCGACATCCAGCACAGTCTTACCGGCCAGAGTCGTGATACGGTTGATATAGTCCAAACGCAACGGGTTGATTTCATGTAGTGGTTTGAATTCGCTGTTGGAATCCCACCACCGATGAGCGAGCTGACTAAATTTTTCCAGTTCAATCGGATCAGCATTAGTCATATTTTTGTTCATAACTTTTGATGTGGAATATGGAATGTAGCAAAACTTGTCTTGAACCGCCAGCCAATCAGGCGACTTAATTCAGGTTACATGTGGCAAAGTAATTATGTTTTGTCTCGTCTGAGGCGAGCATGTTAAACTTATAAATTGTTTTGCAAGAAATTTTAGAGTGGCCACTAGACCTATGGAACTATTCGCTAAAGAAATTCTGGTAGTCAGTCTTGAAGAGGAGATGCGCAAGTCGTATCTCGATTACGCAATGAGCGTGATTGTTGGGCGTGCCTTGCCCGACGTGCGTGATGGCCTTAAGCCGGTACATCGCCGCGCGTTATTTTCCATGCATGAACTATCCAACGACTGGAACAAGCCCTACAAAAAATCGGCGCGCATTGTGGGCGATGTGATTGGTAAATACCATCCGCATGGAGATACGGCTGTGTACGACACAATCGTTCGTATGGCGCAGACATTTTCGTTGCGTTATCCCTTGGTGGATGGTCAG
>JBDSEJ010000506.1:0-9620 GCA_039920105.1 Candidatus Nitrotoga sp.
CCTCTCTGTGCATGACGTGGCGCTAATGCGCCATGGGGTAAGGTCCTAGATAGTTGGATAAATTCACCCAAAGCAACGTGGGCCGCATTTGCGACCCACTTATAAGTACTATTTGCGCAATTCCAAACGCTGAATTAATGCACGGTAACTGCCCTCATTCTTACCCTTAAGGTAATCCAAAAGCTTGCGGCGTCGGCTCACCAAACGTAGCAAACCACGACGAGAATGGTGATCCTTCGTGTGCTCCTTAAAATGGCCAGTCAGGTAATTAATACGAGCAGTCATCAATGCAACCTGCACTTCTGGTGATCCAGTATCGCCTTTGATGCGTTGGTAATCAGTCACAATTTGCGCTTTTTGCGCTGCCGTAATAGACATAATATTCACACTCCACTAAATAAAAAAGTGCCGCATTTTACTCTTGAATGCGGCGTTTGCTCAAGTTTATTCGGACAGAAACCTGATCCAGCAATACGTTAATTACGTCCGAATATATTATTAATTAACGCTTGTTTTTGCTTATTTTGAAATACGATTATGAAAGGATTTGTTACATTAAATATATCAACAAGTTTGCCACCCTAATTCTATTGCTTGTCAAACGGTTTGAGGAGACTCTACCAGCACTTTAATGTCTGCATGGCTATTGCCTATACTTATGGAATAAATGCCAGATAGAGATCATTAAAAATTCCATTTCCCAAAATTTTATTAATTCCCGCTCAGCTTAATCTTCCGAGCACCTCTATTAGAAACACATTAAATAGAACTGTAATTTATTCTATGCAAGCGGCACTTTTCGCCACGCACGACAACAACCTTACAGGGGTTAGTCGCTGCTCCAGGAGATCGGCCACTCCAATAAATTGCCCAGCTCCATATAATCGAACTCTGCCGTCCAACAAAGTTGCCTCAATGTTGAGCCGCTGTCCCTGAGCAATGCGGGTTACTTGCGCGGCATCAAGATCAAGCGCAGGTAGATATTGCAGCAAACTGTCTAACGGTAAAATATATGCCTCGCGTTCTAACATGGTTACTGACTCCAGCTGAGCCAAATTATAAGAACTTTCAAGGCAAAATCGGCCAATCTTTGTACGGCGCAATCCTTGCAGGTGTGCACCACACCCTAAAGCCAATCCAATATCCTCGGCCAATGTACGCACGTAAGTACCCTTGCTACAACGCACTGTAACCTCCATCTCATCACCAGCGAAGCGATCCAGTACCAATTCGTGTATAAACACGCTACGACTTGTGCGTATTACAGTTTCGCCCTTACGAATGTACTCATACAGTGGTTTTCCATGATATTTTATGGCGCTATGCATAGGCGGCACCTGCTGAATTTCACCTATAAAATTACTCAAAATGGCGGATATCTGTGCTTTATCCAACGCTACAGAACAGGTACTAGTAATTTCACCCTCAGCATCGCCCGTTGTAGTCGTTTGACCAAGCCGAATCAATGCGCAATAAGTTTTATCTGCCTCTAGTAGAGAACTGGTGAACTTAGTAGCCTCACCAAAACATACAGGTAACAGACCAGTCGCCAGAGGATCCAGCGTACCAGTATGGCCCGCCTTCTCCGCCTGAAACAGACGGCGTATTTTTTGCAGGGCGATATTTGAACTTAGTCTTAGTGGCTTATCGAATAACAAGACGCCGTCTAATGGACGCATTTTAAGGGTCATTTCACCCTATCGAAACGCGCTACATTAACGGCTTTGTCGGAAGGCAGCGAGTGATCGGCTTCACCATCCTGCGACAAGCGGTCCGCAGGATCTGTAGAAGAGCTGCTAGGCGTTTTGTCGCTGGCAACAGCTTGATCAATGAGCTGCGACAAATGCGCGCCACGCTCTATCGACGGATCATAAACAAAATGCAGTTGCGGCATTATGCGAAGTTTCAGCGTATGTGCAAGCTGGCTACGCAAATAACCGCTAGCGTGCTCCAAACCTTGCTGTACAGCATCGCTTACTCCGTTCATAGTGGTGTAGTACACCTTGGCATGGGAATAATCCTTGGTCACCTCAACCCCTGTGAGGGTAATCAATCGCACGCGCGGATCTTTCAAGTCAAAGCGCAATAATTGAGCCACCTCGCGCTGAATTTGCTCTGCTATCCGATCTGCTCTGGAATATCCTTTAGGCATTTAGAGTGCGTGCGACTTCGATTATTTCAAATACTTCAAGTTGATCACCAACTTTGAGATCATTAAAATTACGCAACGATAAACCACACTCGAAATTCGATCGCACTTCCTTAACGTCATCCTTGAAACGTTTCAACGAATCTAGTTCGCCAGTATGAATAACCACATTGTTGCGCAGCACCCGCACCTGAGCACTACGCTTGATAATTCCATTCGTCACGTAGCAACCAACTACTGTCCCGATCTTAGAGATGACGAATACCTGACGTACTTCCACCATACCGAGGACAACTTCTTTCTTTTCCGGGGCACGCATACCTGACAGAGCTGCTTTAATGTCATCCACCATTTCATAGATGACATTGTAGTAACGCACATCTACACCGGCAGATTCCGCTAACTTGCGCGCAGCAACATCGGCACGGGTATTAAAACCAATCGCGATTGCCTTAGAAGCCAGCGCCAGGTTAATGTCTGATTCGCTAATCGCGCCCACAGCACTGTGAATCAGATTAACCTTGACCTCATCGGTGGATAATTTTTGTAGGGCGTGTGCAATAGCCTCACAAGAACCCTGTACATCAGTCTTGATAATCAATGGCAGCATACGCGTTTCGCCTTCCGCCATCTGTTCAAACATATTTTCCAGCGTGGCGGCCTGCTGCTTGGCCAGCTTCACAGCACGGAACTTGCCTTGACGGAACAAAGCAATTTCACGTGCCTTTTTCTCATCCGAAAGCACTAACACGCTCTCACCAGCGACAGGCACTTCGGATAGTCCCTGAATCTCCACTGGAATTGACGGCCCTGCCTCATTAATTGGCTTACCGTTCTCGTCCAGCATAGCACGCACACGTCCGGACACCACGCCAACCAGCACAGCATCGCCTCGTCTCAAGGTGCCAGACTGCACCAGTATGGTGGCAACTGGCCCCTTGCCCTTGTCCAACCTAGCTTCAATCACAATGCCCTTAGCCAAGCTTAACTTAGGTGCAGTAAGTTGCAACAATTCAGCTTGCAATAGCAAACTTTCCAACAAGGAGTCAATACCTACACCGCTCTTTGCAGACACCTCAACAAACATGGTGTCACCGCCCCAATCTTCAGGCACCACACCCTCTGCAACCAGCTCTTGTTTTACGCGCTCGGAATTAGAATCAGGCTTGTCTATCTTAGTCACTGCTACAACGATGGGCACGTTGGCTGCCTTTGCATGGTGGACTGCCTCTTTGGTCTGCGGCATTACGCCGTCGTCGGCCGCCACCACTAAAACCACGATGTCAGTCACCTTTGAACCACGCGCCCTCATTGCCGTAAAGGCCTCATGCCCCGGCGTATCAAGAAAGGTAATCATACCGCGCGGAGTATTCACATGATAAGCACCAATATGCTGTGTGATACCGCCTGCTTCGCCGCTGGCCACGCGAGTCCGACGGATATAGTCTAGCAATGAAGTCTTACCATGATCGACGTGACCCATCACGGTAACTACCGGAGCGCGGGGCGCGAGTGGAGCATTTTTGTGTTCTTCAGATTCTGTCAGGTAAGCACTGGGATCATCTACCTTGGCTGGCTTGGCAATATGCCCCAACTCTTCCACCACAATCATCGCAGTTTCCTGATCCAGCACCTGATTAATGGTCACCATGGAACCCAATTTCATTAGCACCTTGATAATTTCGATGGCTTTAATTGACATTTTTTGTGCCAATTCAGCGACACTTATTGTTTCAGGAACCATGACCTCATGCACAACCGGCTCTGTCGGCAAGGAGAAAGCATGCTGGGCAGTTTCTTCTTGCTTGGCGTGCTTAGCGTGATGACGAGAACTAACGTTTCCACGGCCAGCCGTCCAACCGCCAGGTCGCGCATCAATGACTGCGGGGGTGCGTTTCTTGTGACCAGCTTCAGTCCATGGACTAGTTTTGTCTGGAGCTGTGGCTTTACCGCCTTTTTTAGCTGCAGGACGAGCAACCTTATCACCAGGCTTGGGCATAGGCTTATGCAACGTACCTTCGGCCAAATCAGGTTTGACAACAGGAATTGCCGCCATATCGGTAGCTGGAGCCACCTTGATTTCTGGCACTTGAATGGGTGGCACCACAGGCTCAACAACTGGCGTGGCCTTGCGCTTGGCGTATTCTTTCTTGGCTTGAATTTCGGCGGCCTGGCGTGAGGCTAATTCTGCTTGATTACGCGCTTCTTCAGTACGCAGCGCAATTTCCTGCTCGCCCAATATTTCAGCTTTTGAGGTTTTAGATACAGCCTGCGCTGAAGCGTCCTTCGTTACAATAGCTGCTGGCTGTTGCTCTAACTGGGCAGCTGTTACTGGTGCAACCACACGTTTTCTCCGCACTTCGACTTGAATTGTGCGAGCCCTGCCCGTGCTGTCCGCCTTCTTGATCTCCGTGGTTTCACGGCGAGTCAAAGTAATTTTTTTACCTTTATCGCTGCCACTGCCGTGCGTGCTGTGCAAATGCTCCAGGAGTTGAGCCTTATCCTGCTCTGATATGCTGTCCGACTCCTGCTGTTTGGCAACTCCGGCTGCCATTAATTGTTCGAGCAACAATCCAACCGGCAAGCCAAGTTCGCCAGCAAACTGCGCTACATTCATTTTTCCCATCACCACCCCTTAATCCCCAAAATTTGAGACTTTTAGCACTCAATACTCAACAGAAAACATTAGCCAGTACGGTTTATAAACTTATTTACACCCTCATTAGTCTTTGCCAAACATGATTTGGCCCTTTCTGATGCGCAAAAAAATGATCCAATACCCCTTTACAAAATTTATATGCCCAATGATATTTGGACGTATAAATCATGCCAATATATGGAAAGCTCGGGTTAACTAACATAATTACTTTTTGGCGAACCCCATTAAGCAAACCAATGAGCGCGTGCAGCCATAATTAGCCGATTTGCGCGTTCTTCATCTATACCCGCCAGCTCAACAAGCTCGTCCAGGGCCAAATCGGCAAGCTGCTCCTGCGTGCCGATTCCTTTGCTTGCCAAAACGCGCGCATCATGCTCGCTCATACCTTCAAGCTTAACTAAATCTTCAATGTTATGCTCCACCTGCTCTTCGTTAACGATTGCTGCAGTCAATAGAGCATTACGCGCACGACTACGCAACTCATTCACAGTTGCCTCGTCAAGTGAGTCAATGTCCAACATTTCACTCAGCGGCACATATGCCACTTCTTCCAGCGTATTAAAACCTTCCTGAACTAGAATATCAGCTACCTCTGCATCCACATCTAGCCTGTCCATAAATAAATCACGCACCTTGGAAAATTCCTGCTCATTCTTCTGACTAGATTCTTCCATAGTCATAATATTAAGCTCCCACCCGGTCAACTCACTGGCCAAACGTACATTCTGCCCATTTCGACCAATAGCCTGGGCAAGATTGTCTTCCTCAACGACCACATCCATACTGTGATTGTCTTCATCTACCATAATGCTGGTCACGTCGGCCGGAGCCAAGGCATTAATCACACTGGTAGCAGGATCTTCCGACCACAGCACAATATCAACTCGCTCACCCGCCAATTCATTGGTTACAGCCTGCACACGCGAGCCACGCATACCCACACAAGTGCCAATCGGGTCTATCCGTTTATCGTGGGAGCGCACCGATATCTTTGCGCGAACTCCTGGATCGCGTGCAGCACCAACTATCTCCAACAACCCCTCCTCAACTTCTGGAACTTCAAGCTCGAACAGCTTAATCAAAAATTCAGGTGTGATGCGGGACAACGTAATTTGCGGTCCACGTACTGAACGATCTACACGTAACAAATATGCACGCACACGGTCACCAACACGCATATTTTCCTTTGGGATCATCTGATCACGTGGCAGTAACGCTTCAATTTTTCCAAACTCGATGATGGCATTACCACGCTCAATGCGCTTCACCGTGCCCGACACCAAATGCTCCTTTCGCTCCATAAAGTCATTCAGAATCTGTTCCCGCTCAGCATCACGGATTTTCTGAAATATCACTTGCTTGGCTGCTTGCGCGCCTATGCGACCAAAGTCGATGGATTCTAATGGCTCTTCGATGAATTCTTCCAGCTGGATATCCGGATATTGCTTCCGAGCCTCGCTAATCTTGACATGCAGATCAGGAGTTTCAAACGTTTCATCATCCATTACCTGCCAGCATCGATAAGACACATATTCACCAGTGTTACGGTCAATACTGACACGCACATCAGACTCCTCGGCAAAACGCTTCTTGGTGGCAGACGCCAAAGCAGACTCCAGCGCTCCAAACACGATTCCCTTGTCCACGTTTTTTTCACGCGCCAAAGCATCAACCAATAATAAAACTTCACGACTCATCACTGCCTCCAACCAATCCGAATGTTTTTAAACTAAAGCGTTCACTCGTACATTTCTTAATATTTAAGACTTGCTATGTTATATTTTATTTAAGCTAGGCGTATGAGTAACCATATTACCCCTTTGCATTGCGAAGGCTGGGCAAACAAAAATATTGTTTTACTTATAACGCGAAAGCGGACTTTAAATACGTTCAGCCCAAAAGATCATCCGCTGCAAGCAAACGAAAATAGCATTAAAATGCAGGTACTAAATGCGCCTTATCCAAATTGGATAGCTCAACCAGCACCTGCCTGCCATCCACATCTAATTGCAATACACCATCCTGAAGATCACCGAGAATACCGATGAAATTTTTACGACCTGCCAACGGTATGCGCAACTTTAACTGCACCTTCTTGCCGCAAAAACGTACGAAATCTGCCTCTTTCTTGATCGGACGGTCCAATCCCGGAGATGAGACCTCAAGGCGCCCGTAATCCACCCCTTCTACCGCAAACAAACGTGTCAACTGGTGACTAACCGCTTCACAATCCTTCACCGTAATTCCAGTTGGTTGATCGAGCAGCACTCGCATCAAACCCCTACCAGATACTTCGAAGTCAACTAACTCATACCCTAAGCCAGCCACTGTCGCTTCCACCAATCTCGCCACATCCATAAGTCATGCCCACAAATAAAAAATGGGCCTAGGCCCATCTGGAAATCATTTCATATTATAGCAAAAATAATCTGTTAGTGGAAATTGACGTCTCCACCTTTATTTATCTGTACGCAGGAACCCAGAATCAATTTATTGGGCTATGTCATCATTTGTATTTTTCTTTGTACTTTGCGCAAAATGAGTCACCGGATATTGCCTGGTTTCTCTACTGTGAAGAAAAAAATCAAGTGCAACAGCTCGGTCATACTAAACCTAGACTCCCTCCAAAAGGAGAGAGCATGATCCGCAGCCACAACGGTGCAATTATTATGCGTACGCTCAACGAGTTCGACTGGACACACAATGCCAGAAACTGCAACGCTATGCCGATTGCTTTAGCTCTTGAATCAGCACAATCGAGAGGTACCGAATGACATGGCAGCAAATCTAACTCCAAAGGCCAAGTATAACCCTGAGAAAAATATGCGTTTTTATCTTAAGAATGATTGGATAAGAATGAAGTACATAATTTGAATTATACTTAAGTTTGGAGTGCACTTACTCAAGGTGCTATCAAATGCGTACGATCTCGGCAAGTATGGACCTTTGTTTGCCCAGATAGTCCGCTACGGCTTGGCATTATGCACAGAGATAGATTAATTGATGGCAAACTCAAGTTCGGCCAAGTCGATAAAGACATCACGATATATAAATTCATCTGCGATGTTGCGCTATTCCGCTCTTCCATGTTGATGCACTAAGAAGTAGTAGGTGTGGGATAGAGATGAAAACGTAGTCACTCGGCCATCCAAGTCATGATCTTTAGTGCTTGCGGGTTGTGTAATGATTCGCGATCCGATGCATTTCTTTGGACTTCGGCTACTATCGATCAACCATTTTGAAAAACTTCAATCACACCTTATTCCAAAAGAGTTGGTCGGCCATTGAAAGCTTCTTGCCATCCGGACTATTCAGTAAGACACTAGTACTAATGACTTTACTTCATTTCGTGTAGCCTTGTACTATAACTCTGTATCGTCCGCGCATGCAGGGTTGATCAGACCACTTACAGTCCAGCACCTTAAATCTGGATTTTTAACATAAGCACCTGTGCATGTCTCAGTGCATCGCGACAGCGGGAGTTCTTTCAAGCGTGATACGACCCCACTGTACCGCGTTGTTGCGTGAAGTGCGCGAGCGATTAGGGCGCGTCGCACTTGAAGCAAGTCTACAAAAACCAGCGGCGAAAAGACGTGCCCACTAGCGCGCATATAGCGTCAAGCTGCCTATACATGATGTCTTTTCCTGTCATTCCGGCCGCAGCATCGGCACGATGCCAGCAGGAATTTAAATGAACCTTTCAACACGAGATTGCTCTTGGAAAGAATTCGCAAGCGCCGAACATCGTCGGCACTCACCTAGGTTGATAGCAATACTCTTGAAGCTTACTTTCTAAGTAACTAGCATTTAGAAGACAAGCCTCTATTGAAATTACTTTGTTTATGACGCACTAAACTAGAATGGCGAGTATCTCGTTAATTTCTCTGCGTATTTCAGATATATTTACTAATGGATGAAGCAACTGTGGTTGAGAACCCACTACCCGTTGTCCGATTAAATTACTCAGGCGACCACGAGCTCCACTGATAGTAAAACCCTCTTCATAAAGTAACTGCCTGATACGACGGATAAGTAAAACTTCATGATGCTGATAGTACCGCCGATTACCACCCCTCTTAACTGGTTTAAGTTGGGCAAACTCTTGCTCCCAATAACGCAATACATGCGCCTTAACCCCGCACAGGTCACTTACTTCACCAATAGTGAAATACCTCTTTGCCGGAATCAATGGCAGGGCGGAGTTAAGCTTGTGATTTTCCATGATAGTTTAACTCTACCATGTTCTTGAGTTTCTGGCTGGGATGAAAAGTAACGACTCTGCGCGCCGTTATGGGAATATCCTCGCCTGTCTTTGGATTGCGCCCAGGGCGCTGGGGCTTATCACGTAGTTGAAAATTGCCAAAACCGGACAACTTGACACTTTCACCATGTTCGAGTTGAGCACGAATTTCCTCGAAATAGGACTCAACCATATCCTTGGCTTCACGCTTGTTCAAGCCAACTTTTTCAAAAAGTAAATCCGCGAGCTCTGCTTTGGTCAATGTCATTAATCACCTCTTATATACGTAACTGTGCGCCTTGCTGTTGTAAAACAGCGGCCAAGCGCGCGATACTTAGTTCAATTTCACTTTCAATTAATGTTTTTTGAGTATCTTGCAATAACACACGGAAAGCAAGGCTTTTTTTTCCGTCCCCCACACCTTTACCACGATACAGATCAAACAACGCAATTTCTGCCACATACGAGGTATTGCTATCTAGCATAGCGTCCAATAAAGATTGGACCGTTACACTTTCATCCACGACTACGGCAAGATCACGACGCACTGGCGGAAACTTAGAAATCTCGCT
>JBDSEJ010000507.1:0-2629 GCA_039920105.1 Candidatus Nitrotoga sp.
AACACGTCACCTTTAAGGTCGGCATACAAGCCCACGAAAGATTCAGCATGCTTTGCATCCAGCAGCTTGAGTGCATCGGCATAATGTTTTTCGTCCAGCAATACACTAGCTAGCTTGAGGCGCGCTACACTCTGTAGTCCGGCTTCGTCAGCATGTTTGATCACCCACTCTAATTGTGATTTAGCACGCGTCACATCATTATTCTGAATATTAACCCGTGCTGCCAGCAGAGCCGCTCGTGGTGCGTAAACGGTAGAACCGTAATTGTCGATCACTGCTTGTTCGGCATCATTAATACGCTTTGGATCGTTGCTGGGCAGCTGTTTTTCCAGTTCCGCAAACAATGTACTGGCTTCAGTCATCTTCTTTGCTTTATAAAACTGCCAGCCCTGCATCGCAGCAAAACCGCTCACAACCAAGGCCAAAACTATCAACAACCACTTACCATTGTCATTCCACCAAGCCTTAAACGCGTCAACCTGCTCCTGTTCTTGCAAATCAAGTACTGCCATTTTCTCTATCCTTGTTTAATCAGTTCATTAATTTTGGCCGGCAACTTGTCAAATGCTACATGCATTTGTTCTCCTCCGCGTAGCGGCTTAAGAGTGGCCAGCCCAGTACTAACCTCATTGTCGCCGAGGATAACTGCAAAGCATGCATCACTGGCATCTGCCTTTTTCATCTGCGACTTAAAGCTTCCACCATTGCAATGCAACAAAACCCGCAGCCCGAAATCCCTCAATCGCTCCGCAACCAAGCTCGCCATGCCATCCGCCATCTCGCCTTGATGCACCAAATATACGTCTAGTGGTGCCGGAGGAGTGCTCATACCATCTTCCTGCAACAGGGTCAGTAAACGTTCAATGCCCATGGCAAAACCGGCGGCTGGTGCAAATTTTCCACCGACTTGCTCAATTAATCCGTCAAAACGACCGCCAGCACAGACAGTGCCCTGAGCGCCGAGGCGAGTGGCAGTCCATTCAAATACAGTACGATTATAATAGTCCAGCCCACGCACTAAGCGTGGATTTATCTCAAAAGCAACTTCATGGCGGTTTAGAATTTTCTGCACCGCCTCGAAATGCTTGAGCGCGTCTTCTTCCAATTCCTCCAGCAGATTTGGCGCGGCCATAATCAATTCTTGCATAGCCGGGTTTTTGCTATCAAGGATACGAAGTGGATTGGTGTGCATACGGCGGGTGGCATCAGCATCCAGCACGCCGCTGTATTGCTCGAAGTAGGCTATCAACTTGGCGCGATGTCGCTGCCGTGCAGCTATGTCACCCAGCGTATTAAGTTGCAATGTAATATCTCGCAAGCCCAGTTTGCGCCACAGACGCGCGCACATAAGAATCTGTTCGGCATCAATATCCGGGCCAGCGAAACCCAATGCTTCCACACCGACTTGATGAAACTGGCGATAACGCCCCTTTTGCGGACGTTCGTGGCGGAACATTGCACCACTGTAGTACAAACACTGCGGCGCATTGTACAGCAGGCTGTGTTGCAGCGCGGCGCGCACGCAGGAAGCCGTACCTTCCGGGCGAAGCGTAAGCTGATCACCATTGAGACTATCCTCAAAGCTGTACATTTCTTTTTCAACTATATCGGTCACTTCGCCTATGGCGCGCTTGAATAGCGCCGTATGTTCCAGCAACGGCATGCGAATGTTGCGGTAACCATAACTCTCCAACCAGTCGCGCACAGTATCCTCGAACCACAGCCAAAGACCTGCCTCTTCCGGCAAGATGTCATTCATGCCGCGCACGGCCTGCAACTGGGAATTGCTGCTCATAATACGATTACCTTTACTTCACTCATGACCGGTATGATTAAAGCAGCCATCATCAAAATCTATAACTAGCGGACTTCACCTTACTACTATGTACGATTGCAGTGTCTGAGCACTGCTTTCAATATTATTGATGCTCAATTTTTCACATGGATCGGTTTGGGTTCATGAGGGGCACATGTAGATACACGCCGCGCGTAGTTGCGCGCCACATATTCATCCACGATTTGCTTAAACTCGTTGGCAATATTGTCACCACGCAAAGTAACCGTTTTTTGACCATCTACATATACCGGTGCTGCAGGATGCTCGTTATTACCCGGCAGGCTGATACCAATATTGGCCATCTTGCTTTCCCCAGGACCATTCACAATGCACCCCATTACCGCCACAGTCATCTCTTCAGCACCGCTGTATTGCTCACGCCACAGTGGCATTTGCTCACGTAAATAAGATTGAATGCTTTGCGCCAATTCTTGAAAAACCGTGCTGGTGGTACGCCCGCAGCCGGGGCAAGCAACCACCATAGGCGTAAAGGAGCGCAAACCCATTGTTTGCAAAATTTCCTGCGCCACGATTACCTCCTGCGTACGGTCACCACCGGGTTCCGGTGTCAAAGAAATACGTATGGTATCCCCTATCCCTTCCTGTAGCAGCACGGCAAGTGCGGCGGTGGAGGCAACAATACCTTTTGACCCCATGCCAGCTTCGGTTAACCCCAAGTGCAGCGGATAATCACAGCGCAGTGCTAGCTCACGGTATACCGCGATTAAACTTTGCACCTCACTCACCTTGCACGAAAGCACGATTCGATCATGCGGCAAACCAAGTTTTTCG
>JBDSEJ010000508.1:0-2000 GCA_039920105.1 Candidatus Nitrotoga sp.
TTGCTTCCCAGTTTCTGCTGATAGCACCAATGGTTTTCGATTATGTACATCACGCAGGGCACCATCTGCTTCCGTAGTGAGAATGGCAAAGCTTGTGATGTTTACATGTGAGTCGGTTTCATACAGCCCGGCCATCAGAATCGGCTGATCATCTGAGCGGTGAATGAAGTAAGGTTGTTTACTCTTCGCCGTCCCCAACCACTCATACCACCCATCGGCAGGGATTAAACAGCGACCCGCTTTCCATGCCTTGCGGAAATAGGGCTTGTTGGCAGCAGTTTCAACACGGGCATTGATCGGCTTCTGGCCGGCAGGATCAGCCCATGCTGGCAGAAAGCCCCAGTGAAGAAGCTCGGCAACAAGCCCGATTTCTGCGTCACGGAAGGCCAGCGCGCGGCGTCCCGGGGCGAGGTTCCAGGTTGGTTGCAGATCGAGAGGCGCAGGCACCCATGCCGGATCGAGCGCATGGGCATAATGAATAAGAGGTTGGGATTGAGCAAAGCGTCCACACATAGCGGTAGAGTTTACACAAGTTTCTTGTCAGTTTGACAATAGAACGAACGTTCTATATCTTGAAGGCAGTAATTTTCTATCCTCCCGGCAAACTCCATCATGGCAATCCGTATTCCTTTTTATCACCACATGTCTGGTCGCCTTGATATGTGGCTGCCTACTCTGTTGGCCCCGGTCGAGCGGATTCCCCTTTACGCCCACAAAGTCTCGGCCGGTTTTCCATCACCCGCCGACGACTACGTAGAAGACCGGCTGGATCTGAATCAACTTCTAGTACAAAACAAGTCCTCCACCTTCTTCCTGCGCGTCAAAGGTGATTCAATGATTAATGCAGGCATTCATGACGGTGACATTATCGTGGTCGATCGATCTGTCGAGCCAGCAGACAGGTCTGTGGTGGTAGCCGTCATTGACGGCGAACTGACAGTCAAGCGCCTGATATTGATCAATGGCATTGCCGAGCTCCATGCCGAGAATCCTAAGTACGAACCAATCCGATTCAGGGAAGGGCAGGATCTGACCGTTTGGGGTGTTGTTACCAGTTCAGTGCATTCGGTAAAGTAGGCCATCCCATGACCACTATCGCTCTGGTAGACGTGAATAACTTCTACGTCAGCGCCGAACGGGTATTCAATCCCAGGCTGGAAGGCGTACCGGTGGTAGTGCTTTCTAACAATGACGGCTGTGTGGTCGCTCGCAGTGCTGAAGTAAAAGCTTTGGGCATCCCGATGGGCGAGCCGTGGTTCAAGCTGAAGAACATGGCCCGTAAACATGGCATCATCGCTTTATCTTCCAACTATGCCCTGTATGCCGACATGTCCAATCGAGTCATGTCCGTGCTGAGTGATTTCAGTCCCCGGCAAGAGGTCTACAGCATTGACGAATGCTTCCTTGATATGGAGGGTATGGCAGGTAACCAAACCCGATATAGCCAGTCAATGCGGCAACGTATCAAACAATGGATAGGCGTGCCGGTCTGTGTCGGCGTTGCCTCCACCAAAACACTCGCCAAACTTGCCAATCATGTGGCCAAGAAGCGTCCGCAATATGAAAGTGTGTGTAATTTTGGGGACATGCCATCAGCGGAGCTCGACACCATCCTCGCCAGCATCGAGGTCGGGGAAGTGTGGGGGATAGGGTGTAAGCTTAATTCACACCTGCAGCAAGGCGGCATCCACAACGTACAGCAATTGCGCGATTTCGATGTCACGCGTCTTCGTAAGCGTTTCGGTGTGGTGATGGAGCGCACGGTGCGTGAATTACGCGGTGAGTCCTGTCTTGAAATGGTGGATGTCGCCCCGGCCAAACAGCAGATTATCAGTTCGCGCAGCTTTGGCCACTATGTCACGGAGCTGAGTGAGCTGGAAGAAGCGGTCAGTACCTATATGTCCCGCGCCGCAGAAAAACTGCGCTGCCAGAATTCGGTTGCTGCAACTGTCTATGTTCATATTCGAACCAACCCCCATAAAGAGGGTGAACCGCAATAC
>JBDSEJ010000509.1:0-9210 GCA_039920105.1 Candidatus Nitrotoga sp.
ATCAAGTTTATCAACTAGAGCATTAATATCTATTGGCTTTCTTAAATATGCAATGCTGCCAGCGCGTACCGCTTCCAATCTTGCATCGAATTCATTATGTGCCGTTAAAAAAATCACAGAAAGTGGAATACTCCGTTTTTGCTGAATTTCTTTAATAGTTTGAATACCTCCTTGGATATCCCCTGGAAAGCTCATGTCCATTAATACCACGACATCTGGATTAGCCTGCATTGTTAATCGGAAGTCCGCTAGGTTACTAAACACACTTACCTCGTAACCGAAATAGCTTAGTTGGATTTTCAATTCTTCTGCTTGTTCATGGTCATCATCAACTATAAAAATGTGTTTCAAGCTTGTAGATTTCTGCTGGATTTTCGAAATTTCGGTCAGCTCGGTATTATTAATAGCCGGAACATCCCTGTGTTGGATCACTTGATGCAGCTCACTAATCAAGCTATGTATTTGACTACGCTGTTGTTTACTCAATGCAGTTTCTGTCTGGATAAGCAGCTTTATATGATTTTCCAAATTGCGCGCCATGTCAGTAAGCAATGAAAATCCGAAGGTTTTTCCAGATCCGGTCAGATTATGAGTCATGTGGTGCAAGGTTTGCATGCCCTCTTCATCCCAACTATCATGCGGCAGATGATTCAAAATCTGTTCAAGCTGTTTGAGCTTTTCAGGCAATTGTGCGGCGTAAGCATCGCATAGTAATTTTAGCTTTTCTTGCAGATCGTTCGAATCAGCCATGACAACGTTCCCAGATATCCTTTACCGCACTTGCTAATGTCATCGGATCGAAAGGCTTGGGAATAACATCCACTACTCCAAGCTTCTTATAATTCGCAACCTCATCAGGCTGAATCTTGGCGGTCATAAAAATTACCGGTGTGTTGGCAAATTGAGGTATTGCGCGCAACATTATGAGCGTGCTGGGCCCGTCCATATCCGGCATCATCACATCTAGCAAAAATAGCTGTGGTTCAAATCCTGGTGCCCGTTGCAATGCCTCTTTTCCAGAGCTACATACACCCAAAGTAAAACCTCCCAGAGCTTCCAAGGCGAGCCGCGCCACTGTCTGGATATCAGGCTCATCTTCCACATACAAAATGCGCGTCAACTTGTCCATCATTGAGACTCCTTACTCTTAATACACCTTGCTATTTTGTCCAGGACGCTGGCAAGATTAAGTGGCTTGACCACGAAACCGATCGCTCCATTCTCTATCGCTTCATTTACTTTATCCATTGTTGCCTCGACACTCACCATCAGCATATTTGGAAAGGGACTTATTTTTGTATTGGCTTCCAGCGCTTTCAAACCATTCATTTTCGGTATATTTATGTCACGCAACACCAGATCAGGCTTTATACTGGCGCATAGCGCGATAGCGTCTTGGCCGTTAGACGCTTCGCCAATCACAGGACAATTCACTAAGTAGAATGAACTTCGATATTTCACGCATCATGTAGTCATCATCTACCACCACTACCGAAGGTTTTTCTGATTTTTCCATGCTATCCAACCCCGATTAATCGTTTTATTGTTGCTAGCAATTGTGCATCGCTGGTGCGAGATTTCACCATCACGGAAGCCACATTGTTAATCTCATCACGCACAATCTCTCTGGCTGAAAATACCATCACCGGGATCGGCGGAGTCGCGCTATTCAAGATCGGTAGAAGCTGCTGGCCAGAACCATCCGGCAAGGTGAGATCGAGAATGACCAAGTCGTAACGACACTTTTCAAGCAACTCACTTGCCTCGGTGAGCATGCCTGCATGGTCAAGATCCACAATATCTCCGATAAGACCATGCATCACCTTAAAAATATCAGAATCGTCCTCGACGTGCAGTACGCGAGGGCGAACACCGGTAAACCGCCCAACTGCGCGTCTTACCGCCAACACTATCTGGTCTTTGTCGAGGGGCTTGGATATCCAGTCAATTACTTTGAACGCCTCACCGTTCAATTCCAGACTACCCTCAATTGCCCTAGCCGAAACTATTACAATCGGTATATTGGCAGTTTTCTCTTCCATGCGCAGTTTTCGGATAAACGAGATGCCGTCTTGGTCAGGCAGCGACAGATCAAGAGTCATGGCCGCATAGTCAATCTGATCCAGCATGCATTTTGCCTGTGCTGTATTGTAGGCTACGTCAACCGTATATCCATCCTGCTCCAGCATAAAACGTAGCAACTCGGCAACTAGAGGATCGTCATCACAAATGAGTATCTGCTTTCTGTCTTCGATCATGCTGAAAGCTGAATTTGCTATCTTGTCCTCGACCGGAAATTCAATGAAAAAAGTGGTCAAAACATTTGGTACCGAATTGAAACCTATATGACCGCCCATATTCTCTATAATTGCTCGAGTGATGGAAAGTCCCAAGCCAGTACCCCCTTTATGGCGAGTATCAGAGGAATCGCCTTGGGCAAATTTCTGGAAAACCTGGCTACGGAATTGCTCAGAGATGCCGCTGCCATGATCCTTCACTGCCACACGAACTCGCTTGCCACTGACAATTACGGAAACCTTCACTATGTCTCCCGCGAACGTGAACTTGGCGGCATTGGAAAGCAGATTGGCAAGAACCTGCATTAAGCGGTTGGCATCTACGCTCACCAAAATGCCGGGCAGATCATTTTCCAGCTCGTAGCGCACATTGAACTGTCCCCCGTAGTCGCAGTTTGCATCTAGTGCCTGATGTAAAAGAGGCATCAGCTCAACCGGGTTGCATTGAATCTCCATTTTGCCAGCCTCAATTTTTTCCATATCGAGAATATCGTTGACTAGCAGAATAAGTCGTTCACTATTTTTGTGCGCAATGTCCACCAGCATCTTGGCCTGTGGTGGCAGTTCGCCCGACACCCCGCCAGCGACAAGCCCGAGCGACCCTCGGATTGAGGTCAACGGCGTACGCAGCTCATGACTGACGGTAGAAATGAATTCGCTTTTCATGCATTCTATTTTTTTGCGCTCGGTGATGTCATGGATGATAGCGACAAAGACCGGCGGACACTCCTTGGCTGACAAGTGCATACAAATCTCTACGGGATAGAGGCTCTTGTCCTTCCTTTGGTGTTCAACTTCGAAAGTCACAACATCCTTCTCACCAAGTCTGAGAGGGCCGATACGCTGCTCGAATATTTCATGCGTAAGATTGGGTTCAAAGATGAGCGCCGTCATCCCCTTGAGATCTTCCATAGAATAACCTAGGTTGCGCTGCGCCCCTGCGTTGATCATAGTTAAGTGTAACGTCTGAGCATCGAACACATAAATTTCGTTCGACGACTCGTCGAGAACACGCCCTAACTCGGCTTGCTTTCGGGAAGTGATATCGCGAATAAAGGCATTGAAAAATAGAAGCTCTCCACTGCGAATCGGCACAATAGCCAACTCGATAGGAAATTCGCTGCCATCTGATCGCATGCCAGTGACTTCAATACGCTTTGACAGCACAGGTCCTTCGCCGGTTTTAAGATAATGTTCGAGGCCGCGATTGTGGGCATCACGAAACGAAGGGGGGATAATCAAATTGGAGAGTAGTTTCCCAGCAGTGTCGGCACGCGAATAGCCGAAGATTTTTTCGGCCTGTGGGTTCCAGTCAATCACAAGACCGTTGATATCCATACTGATGACGGCGTCTAGCGCTGCGTCCAGAATCGTTCTAAATTGTGTTTCTCTCTTCACTGCTTCTTCCAACAGCCGGGAAATTGTGCGAACGAGTAAAAATCCAATCCATAGAACCAGCCCCAAACCAACGATTCCGGTAAAGATGGAAATGTTGCGAGTAGTCTCGTAGCTACTGCGTATCTCTTCATACTCTTGCTTTGCTACAGTCATTTGGAGCTTGCCGAGTGCCATGATGTCTTCCACAACTGGTTGATCAAGGGAGCGGATATTTTCCACGACAATTTGGTTCGCTTTCTTAATGTCGTTTGCTCGCAACGCAGCTACTGCTGGATTCAGGCCCTCGTTAATAAATTTTAGACGATCCTCGACAAATTTCGCCGCCATTAATTTTTCTTCCGTCATGAGATCGCTGCCCATGAAGGCTTCCCAAATTTTACTAATTTCCGCAGTATTTTTTTCTATCATGGCGGTATTAATGCTAATAAAATCGGGGGGAGGTGGCGGCGCAGTCAGGCAAGTCACTATGGCGAGGCGGTTTTGCAAAATCAGCGATTCAATATCCTTGAGCTGATTGAGCACAAGTAGGCGGTCATCGTAAACAGTTGTAAGACTGTCTTTTGCTCTGCTCATACCAAACATGGCAGCTGATCCTGCTCCCAGCAAGATGATGCCCATCAAACAAATGAAAAAAGTCAAGCGCGTTTGAGTAGTCAGATTTTTAGTCATTGTAATTACACAGGTAATGCCGCATTTTGCGACAATTCATAACGTGTTGTAACATAGTGTTTTTTAGATAAAAATAATACTGCATAATCTAGATTCGAGTGGAGATTCAGCACTTTGACTGGGCGCTATCCCTGAACAATTCTGCTTGCAAAGGGCAACCCCAGCATATTGCGGATGCTCTGGATGCGATCCACGCCTGCTCGAATTCCGTCCTTGGTCAGATTACTTTGCAGCCGTTAAGGGCCACAAGTTTAGCGGGTACGCCGGGCAGATCGCACGCCTTCCTGATTTCGACCAGTATTCAGTTGACTATTTGTGCCAACGCCTATTCCAGCTCGGTCGGCGGTTTTGTTGTTTCCTACTTTGCCCCGTTTTCCATGGGGAGCCGCATAAGGGCGGTTCTTCAGCATCCTATTGGCATTGACAAGCACTTGGCTGTTTCAGGTATCGTTATTACATTTACTTCATTCAGTGGGACTGCCTTCTTCCGAAATTTTCGTGTGTCAATCTATCTTGGCATCCGTTCCATCTAAGCCCTCCGTTTCCAGGATTTTACAGAAGCGATGGACTCCAATTTATCCAGCCTATACAACCTGTAAGCCAGGACTGAATCGAGGATTCTGGCAATAATAGCGACAGATTAAACTTCTTCTTTAATAAGCATAATCATGGCTTTCGTTCGAGTTGCAGTAACCAACCAGGATTTACACTCTTGCCACCATATGCTCCACGAACGTGTTCATTCCGCTTGCGCTTGTTAAAGTCTATATCCCAGTCCTCAAAGTTGCGAAAAGCAGTGGTATCAACAAGTTGGGATTTCATACTTTTTACTTTTGGGTAAAGATCCATAGCGCCTAATGGTGCAAATGGCTTCAATAGATATTCAACGGCCTCTTCCATTTTACCAATGCTATTGGATTCCTGTGATTTGGCAATAATAGGTTTAGATGCGAATATCACATTAGCTGACACATGTTGAACATAATTTTCGCTGCCCTGACCTGGTATGACTGAAATGCCAGTTTCAGGGGTCACAACAGTATTGTAGAAAATGTGTATGGCGCGTGGGATATCGTTATGTGGCTGAATTCTGATCGCATCTCCATGGTCACTGACAAAAATGTTGTTATACAGGGCAATGTTCCCTTCTCCCTGAAAGAGCGATTCAGTAGGATTTTGATAGAAGAAGTTGCCATAGATTTCGTAAGTATCTTTCGAGCCATCCCCTTTCACGGGCCAGTGCCCCACGAGTACATTAGGCCTTGCTAACGGCCCGGTAGCAGCTCCGTTTTCCTTGCTAAAGACATTGTGGCGAATGATTGTGAAGCTCGGATCTTGAGGCATACCCGGAATTTCCGGTCGTGCATTCTGATGTTTGACTTGCAAGTTGTAACCCATTGTGTCCATGATTAAATTTTTCTCTATCACCCCACTCACAAATGGTGCATTTCCATCGGAGTTGCCAAGATACATTCCGGTACCGGCACCAAATATTGTGTTACTTCGGATAATCCAGTTCCATGCTGGGCACTTTGTCGAAATACCTACAGTTTGTTGGTTATTGCCATGGCCCTTAATAATCAGATTTTCCAGCGTGATATGATGAGCCCAGTCAGCATGTCCTTCGCATTTAACTCCGTCTACAGCCATACCTCGTCCGTCAAGTGCCAAATTTCGAACAACAATGTAACTGGCGTTAATGATGCTGATTGTATTGTGTCCAAGCCTTGCCGGAAAAGAAGGTAAAGGACCATTGGACGGGCCCATTATGATAATGGGTTTATCCTCACTCCCATGCAGCCGATGCACAGGCAAACCTTTTTTATAAACGCCAGGCTCCAGCAAAAGAGTATCGCCTGGTTGCAGCCGAGAAAGCAATTCACGGTAATTATCGGCATCAGCTTTAACGATGCTGGCTGCCTGCAATTTTGAACTGCACAGGAGCAAAAGGAGAACAACTATGTGTCGTAAAAAAATACAAAACATGTCTTATTTGTTGTGTAATTAAAAATTAAATATCCCGGAAATTGCGGCTGGATCAAAGTTTGCTCTTCAATAGTCAATTCGTTGCAGACTTATTGAAAGCAATATTTTGCAAATATGCTGCTTCGAGCATTTTAAGTGCGTAATTAATTGATAAATATAATATATTTATCAATTAATTAGCTTGGATTAACGCCCGTATAGCCTGCGCCCACGGATGCGAGCGCGGTGAGCACTACGCTCCTCGCTTTCGGTTAACGGCTTGGGAGCCTTATTGGCGAATGGATTTTTGCCTGCCTTGAATTCAATCCTGAGTGGAGTTCCTTGCAGTTTAAAGGCAGTACAGAAAGTACGCTCCAGATAACGGCGATAACTATCCGGTATTTTGTCCAGCGCGCTGCCATGAATCACGATTAGCGGCGGATTGCTACCACCTTGGTGAGCGTAACGCAACTTGGGACGAAACAGGGAGCGCGGAGGCTGCTGCTTTTCTACTGCTACTATAAGTACCCTTGTGAGCTGAGGTGTAGGTAACTTGGCCATAGCGGCAGCATAAGCCTCATCCACCGATTTCAATATGCCGGCCACGCCATTACCAAGAAGTGCAGAGATGAAATGCAATTTGGCAAAACTGAGGAAATGCAGCTTGCGATCAATATCGCGTTTAGTCGTCTCACGTTGGTAATCGTCCAGCCCGTCCCACTTGTTTACTGCTAATACCAGTGCACGTCCAGCTTGCAAAACGAAATCTGCGATATGCGCATCCTGCTCGGTACTGGTCTGTTGTGCATCTACCACGAGAACTACAACGTTGGCGTCTTCTACCGCTTGCAATGTTTTTATTACGGAAAATTTCTCGACGACTTCGTCGACTTTTCCTCGGCGACGAACCCCTGCGGTGTCAATGATGGTGTATTGCTTGCCATCACGTTCAAAATCAATATAAATGCTGTCGCGCGTGGTACCAGGTTGGTCAAAAGCAATTACCCGTTCCTCACCTAGAATCGCATTGACTAATGTGGATTTACCAACGTTGGGACGGCCAACAATAGCCATCTTCGGGTGATCAGAATGGTTTTCTTCGATTTCAGCCTGAGTCGGTAATTCTTCAAGCGCGAGCTCTACCATTTCACTTACATTGTCTCCATGTGCCGAAGATATTGGCAACGGCTCGCCTAACCCTAATTCGAAAAATTCGTTGACAACAGCAGCACGTTGCATACCTTCAGCTTTATTGACCAGTAGCATCATGGGGCGCCCAGTTTTGCGCAATTGCTCGGCAATAATCCTGTCCTGCGGAGTCAATCCCTGGCGCCCATCAACCAGGAACAACACCAGATCGGCTTCGTCTACCGCTTGCCGCGTTTGCTTGGCCATTTCATACAGAATGCCTTCCTTGGCGACCGGCTCTAAACCACCGGTATCAACCACTAGAAATGGCCTTTCCCCTACGCGCCCGCGACCATAGTGACGGTCACGCGTTAGTCCTGGCAGATCAGCTACCAGAGCATCACGGCTTCGCGTAAGGCGATTAAACAAAGTGGATTTCCCCACATTGGGACGACCAACTAAAACTAGTGTGGGTAACATTTCAGATTTTCAATTAGGGACAAATTTAATGGAGAGTGACCGAATACAAACCACCTTTTCGTGTTTGCACCAGCAGGCCGCCATCTAACTCAGTTGGAGTAGCTAAAATGTTGCTGCCATCGGTCTTGAGTCTTGCCGACAAGCTACCATCCTCGCGGCTCAGCGCATGCAAATAACCTTCATAATCGCCCACTATCAGATGATCACCAAATGCGTAAGGTGAAGAAGTTTGGCGCATGAATAGCTGATCATTTTTCCAAATTGAACTTCCGCTTTTTTTATCAGCCGCGAGCACAGCACCACTGGTATTCGTAATATAAAGAAAATTATGAAACAGATTCATCCCCTTATCGCTGGATAAATCTCGACTCCATAGCAAATTTCCTTGTGCCAGGCTATAACATGCCACACGTCCTTGAAATGCTACTGCGCATACCTG
This sequence comes from Candidatus Nitrotoga sp., assembly GCA_039920105.1. Lineage (GTDB taxonomy): Bacteria > Pseudomonadota > Gammaproteobacteria > Burkholderiales > Gallionellaceae > Nitrotoga. The sequence goes on from JBDSEJ010000509.1 coordinate 8,377, forward strand.
TTCGTCATCTAGTACCGGTGAACTAGTTATGTCGCTGATGCGCTCTAATTCAGTATTACCACGCGGTTGAGACACTACTGTTTCCCAAATGACGATACCAGAACCCAAGCTAATTGCCGCCAGCTTGCCTGCAGCCAATCCTACGAATACCGTGCCACGTTCGATTGCCACACCTGCGTGGCTGCGCACAATCAGCGGGGGTGTGGTGTGTTCATACAACCACAAACGCTTGCCATCCGTAACGTCTACGCCAGAAAGGCGACCATCAGCGGTGCGCACCACCAAAATGCCATCGGTAATTTTTGCTACGTTCAACACTTCGCTGGACACTTTAGTTTTCCAAAGTAATGTACCATCCGTCGCAAAAGCAGCCAACTGACCCTTCCAGCCACCAACTACCACTAAACCTTCGCCTGCACCTACCCCAGCAGAAATTGTGAACCCACTTTCGACTCGCCACACTTGCTTTCCTGTTGCAGGATCGAGTCGAAATAACTCACCCTTAGTATTGGCAGCATACACTGCATCACTCGTTACGGCAGGTTGCAGTACATAATTTCCACCCGCTCCGATATTGTGGTGCCAACGCACATTAAGCGCAGCAGTTTGCTTGAATTTAACCAGCTCTGCTGGCTCATTGCCGGTCTTGTCTTTGACGAACCAACCAGACACGGTGGAGCAGCCTGCTAGCATTACAAGTAACAGCAACGCGGCAATGCGAATTATCATTTAGCGCCTCCAAGCGCATCCAGTTTCATTTGGATCAGGTTGCGATACTTGCTCTGTGCATCTGTTTTATTGAATGCAAGCTGGTAAGCGGCGCGTGCTTCGTCA
>JBDSEJ010000510.1:0-7790 GCA_039920105.1 Candidatus Nitrotoga sp.
GGCAATTGCTTGGGGATGGCCCAGCGCAGATGAGATGTGCGAATGACAACGTCCGCGATGCGCTGACCGACCAAGTGTGGCCCAAGTCCGCGCAGGGTGGTTTCGACCTCGGGTAGTTCAGGCATAAAAATTTTCTCCGTTGATTGTCATTTGATGTGTGAAATTTTTTATTATGAATTGATTAGTTATTCAAATATTCATATTTGTAGTGCTGATCAATATTCGACTATAGTTTGGCCTGATTTAGAATAATCTGCATAAGAAAATAGAGCCTAGAGTTGCGCCAAAATGACGAATAGCCTCCACCCTTGGATTTGAAGGTGCGATAAAAATAACGCCTGTTCTGGAGTGAGCACGGCGGTTGTTCATTTGTGAAACGGAGTTATAACCAGGCAACGGAAAAAGCTAAAAATGATTGCTTAGATAAATTGGCATATTGTCCATTTGGCAGGCAAGACATTGTTCTGATAGCCTTATTATTTATATGAGCTGCCAATAGCTTACATGCCAATCCATGCAACAACGACAGTCTTACTAACCACCAAGGAGATGGCCTTAGCTGTTGTTGAATGTTCATAATTTGACTCTTAAACTATTCTGCCTGTGAAGTGGAAGTCTTCTTCTCACTGACTGGAAGTGAAATAATTTAATTTCTTCTGCGCCACCACTGCAGAGCACCCGCCAGCATTAACAGTAAAGGCACAGCAATCAGGAAGCTGCCACTAATCATAGTCAGATAGGTTTTGCTTAAGGTAATCGCGCCGTCTTTCACTGCGCGGGGTTGCGTGGTGATGAGTACCTCTTCGTTGCCTAGCCAGTTCGTCATGTTGACGCCGAGATCAAGATTGCCGCCGTTGCCGGAATAGGCGTTAGCAAGAAACGAGCCGCTTCCGACAATAACAATGCGTTGTTCACGATCATTTATGTTGCGTTGCAGGGCGAGCGCAATGGTCACTGGGCCGGGGACATCAAGGGTTTTGTTAAAGTGTGGTTTACCTTGCGATATGTCGCGGCTAACCCAGCCACGTGGCGCTGCCTCTACCAGCATTGTGCGCTTCCATACTGTATTTTCCTCCCAGTCAATTGCGCGTGCAAAGGGGAAGACCGTGGTCAAGTTAAAATTTAGCGTGATGGCATGTGGCGGATAGCCAGCGCCCAAGGCCCAAGTCGCAGGGATATTCATTTCCTCTGCTGCTATGGGATCAATCACGATGCCCGGCGTGAGAATTATGTCCAGTTTTTCGGTCAGACGCTCAAGCCCATGCAATGGTTCGGCGTCTACTAGCCACAAAAGGTTACCGCCATTGTCGATATAGTGCAGTAGTTTGTCTATTTCGCCCTGTAACAGATCGATTTGCGGCTGCGTGATGATCAGCATGCTGGCATTATTTGGCACTTCCTGTGCCAGTGTTAAATTCAGGCTATTCAGGTGAAAGCCATTTTGTTGCAGTCGTTTGCCGAATTCGCCAAGATCGTGGTTTGCGATACCTTCCAGATTGCGTTCACCATGTCCATCTAGATACATAAGTAGTTGATTTTTTGTGTGAGCCATGCGTAGCAACACACTGGTAAGTGCTTGCTCGTTCAACATGGTGAGGTGTTCGCGCTTGCCGCCATATTCAACCAGCATCTCGCCATTGACCTTAATATTGACCTTGCGCGCAACCTCTGGTTGCTTCACCGGGTCAACGAAGGTGAGCGAAATGTCGGGTTTATAACGCTGGTAAAGGGCGACAAAATCACGGGTCAGCCTGTGCATATCGCCCAGGTTGGCATCCTGTCCGGTTACATACATCGTTAGTTTGATTTCACCTTGTAGCTGTTTCAGGATATTTACACTGCTATCCGCCAGACTGTTACCGGTATTTTGAGTCGCATCCCATTTAAGGGGGTGGCGTGCGGCAAATTGATACAACGAAACTAAAGCGGCAAGCAGCAATGCGGTGAAGGCAAGGTTTTTAATTAGCAGATTGGGTTGTGGGAGTTTCATACTGAAAAGATATTAACTATAAATGCGGTTGTTATGCAGTCGCTGTATCGTTAACAACAGGAAGGCGGTACAAAACAGCAGGAAGTACATCAGGTCTGTACTGTTCAACAGGCCAATATTGAAGCTTTCAAAATGGCTGGTGGGAGCAAGTGCGCGCCAATTGTTATCATTATTCACTGCGCTGATTTCCATCAACCACAAACCGAAAAATATGGCCAATGCACCGATAGCGGCTACCACAGGCTGCGCAGTAAGAGAGGAAATATATAGCCCCAATGCGACGTAGCTGGCGGCAAGCAGTATTAGACCCAGCACATTGGTGAGAAGAAGGCCTATATCCAGTTGCGTGCCTGCGGCCAGCGTTAGCACCATCACAATGCAGCTTGTGATGATGATCAGTAGAAAAAGCATTAGACCGATGAACTTCCCTAGCACAATGTGAATGTCGGAAACCGGTGAGCTTGTTAATAGTGTGAGGGTTTGGTTGCGCCGTTCCTCGGCTATCAAACGCATGGTAAATATTGGTATCAGCATCATCAAAACCAACGCGATGGTGCCGAATAATGGAGCCGCCACGGCTAATGTGGCACCTGGCGCGTTGACAAGTTGCGCCAGTTGCGACTGTACTTGTAAATAAGCATCAAGACGTGCCAAGAAAAACCAGGTAAAGATAAATTGCAGTGCGCCCAAAATTAGCCAGGTAGAAGGGATGACAAACAGGCTGCGGAATTCCTTGTGTGCAATGGTTAGAATCATAATTTTTCGTCTTGGGTGATTTGCATAAATACATCTTCCAGCCGCGTTCGCAGTGGGACTAGTTGCTCGGCTTGCCAGCCATGTTGTGCGGCGAGCGCGAGCAGCGCAGCTTTAGGGTTTGTGCTGGTTCCATGCAGAATACGGAACTGTGTGGCGGAAAGCTGGTCTATTTGTTGTACTTCGGCGATGGCTTGCAATTCGGAAAGTGCAGGCTGCGCCAAGAGGGTGACGATAAAGCCTGACTGATTGCCGTATTGCTGCATTTTTGTGCTGCTGTCGCTGTAGATTAGTCGACCGTGATGCATAATTTCGACGCGATCGCAAATGCTTTCCACTTCGCTCAGCAGATGGGTAGACAGAATAACGCTGTGTGAATTGCCCAATTCGCGAATCAATGTACGGATATCGCGGATCTGGGATGGGTCGAGGCCAACGGTGGGCTCGTCGAGAATAACTACTTCTGGTTGATGTATGATTGCTTGAGCAATGCCGATACGTTGCTGATAGCCCTTGGAAAGGGTCCCGATTATTTTTTTCCCGCTGTCCTGTAAACCGCAACGTCGTTTGCTTTCGGTCAAAGCATCCGCAATCTGCCCACGTGGAACACGATGCAGCTTGGCGGCGAATATGAGGAAATCATTTACGCTCATTTCACGGTATAAAGGTGGTGTTTCTGGCAAGAATCCGGTTTGTGCTTTTGCTTTCAGGGGCTGGTGTGTCAGGTCGAAGCCGCATATTTCAATTTCTCCTGAATGCGGCAACAGTGCGCCGGTCAGCATTTGTAACGTTGTGCTTTTGCCGGCTCCATTGTGTCCAAGCAAACCAAGCACCTCGCCATGCCGAAGCTCTAACGATACTCCATGAATGACCACGCGTTGACCGAAGCGGCGAATCAGGTTGCGTGCGGATAGGGTAATTGGTGCAGTGACTGACATTAGTGCCGATGCAGATTGTATGGGAGGGTGAATATAACCTAATATGTCGTTGTACATCAGAATGAAATAATTCAATTATGTCGAACAACAAAATTAGGGATATTTCTAAGAAACTTATAGATATCTATATAAAACAATGATATAAATCTATGAATGACTTCGTAGTAATGCATTTGGACGTTCTTCGAATCTGAGCTACCCTTCGCTTTGATGCAAGTCATAGTGACGAAGGCTCAGTCAGAGGGCATGTGCGGTTCCAGGAATTTATTGTTTTTTTCAAATACCTACATACTAAATTATGATGAACTTAAAACGTAGTACAGTTATTTTTGCATTGTTGCTGGTTTCTTGTGCGCATGCGTCGCAGCAGGACACGGGGCAAGCGGAGAAACCGAGGTTTAAAACTGAAAAGCAAGCGGAGCTACCCACGCAGGAATTGACTGAGCAGGTGCTCTATGAGTATCTTTTGGGAGAAATGGCTTTGCAGCGCGGTAAGCCTGAGTTGGCTGCACAACTCTATCTAAATCTGGCCAAATCCACGCGTGATCCGCGTTTGGCGCGCTATGCTGCACATTTGGCTTTTGAGACGCGCCAAATGGACAAGGCGATGGAGGCATTCAATCTTTGGCTGGAACTAGAGCCAGATTCACTGTTAGCAAAACAGGCTCTGGCCACCCTGCTAATAAGTGGCGGTTCACTGAATGAGGCACGCCCGCATCTTGTGAGCCTTTTAGCGGCAACGACGGAGAATGTAGGAAGTATTTTTTTGCGGATTTTCCCAATGTTCGCAGGTTCTTCAGATAAAAAAGCCGCATTCAATTTGCTTCGTGAACTAGCGCAACCTTATCCGCGCGTGGCGGAGGCGCGTTGGGCGCTGGCACAAGTAGCAGAAGCTGCAGGTCAACATGAGTTAGCCTTGGAAGAAGCCCGGCAGGCTCATGCCTTGCGCCCGGAATGGGATAGCGCTGTACTACTCAATGCCCAAATGCTGAAGGATGTAGCGCCACAGCAGGCATTGGAATTGTTGAAAAAATATCTTGAATCTTATCCTGACACAAAGGAGGTGCGCCTGTTTTATGCACGTGCGCTAATGGAGCAGAAGCAGAATCGAGAAGCGCGCGCAGAGTTTCAGAGGCTGCTTGATGCATATCCCGACAACGCTGATCTTGCGTTTGCAGTGGGATTGTTGTCGTTGGATATAGGTGAGCTGGATCGTGGTGAGAAAGAGTTGCAACAGGCGCTCACCAACAAAAAGAAAGATGAAAACGTAGTGTATTTCTATCTTGGTCAGCTAAGTGAAGCTAAGAAACATGATGAAGATGCAATGCAAAACTACAGCAAAGTAAAGGATGGAGAATATAACTTCTCTGCGCGCTTACGCATGTCTTATCTGACCAATAAATTGGGTAAGTTGGATGAGGCGCAAAAGCTTCTGCACAAGACCGTTGCGAAGAACAATCAGCAGCGTATACAGCTGGCCATGGCTGAGTCACAGATTCTGCGGGATGCACAACAATTTGAATCTGCCTATCAGGTGTTGTTGAAAGTGCTGGAAAAGTTACCCAACCAACCAGAATTAATGTATGAAGCGGCGATGCTGGCGGATAGGGCAGGTAAACATGATGTATTTGATCGGACGATGCGAAAATTAATTGAGATCGATCCCGGTAATGCACAAGCTTATAACGCGCTGGGCTATGATCTGCTGGAGCGCAACGAGCGGGTATCAGAGGCAATGAAACTGGTGGAGAAGGCATTCCAGCTTGCTCCGGATGACGTCGGCATCATTGACAGCATGGGTTTTGGGTATTATCGCTTGGGTAATTTTTCCAAGAGTTTGGAATTCCTGCGCCGTGCCTATGCAATCAATCCAGACCCGGAAATCGCTGCGCATGTCGGTGAAGTGCTGTGGATGCAGGGCGAAAAAGAGCAAGCCAAAAAAATGTGGAGCGATGCACTCAAGGCTAATCCAAACAGTACAATACTGCAGGTTGTCATTAAGAAATTCACGCCTTGACGCATCGATTATTTCTGTTATGTCTTTTGTTGCTGGCGGGATGCGCCAGCGTGCCGAAAGCTACTCAGCCCGTTAAGCGACCCATGCAAACGGAACATGCGCCTTTTGTACTGTCCGGGCGGATCGTCGTAAAGCATGCCAGTGATAGATCTTCATCCGGAGTACGCTGGGTGCATCGTGCTGAGGCAGATGAAATTCTGTTGCTTGCCCCATTGGGTCAGACTGTGGCTCGTATTCGCAGCGATGAGCAGGGTGCTGCACTGGATACGCCGTTTAAGCACTTCGTAGCAAAAGACGCCGACGAATTGACTCAGCAAGTGCTGGGCTGGGGTTTACCGCTGGCGGGCTTGCGTTACTGGGTGTTGGCATTGCCAGCGCCAAAGGGCGCATTTGATATCGAGCATGATGCTAATGGACAGGTGATACTGCTAAGTCAGGATGGTTGGGTGATACGCTATACGCGCTATGCAACGCAAACACAGGACAGCTTGCCGTTACGTCTTGCTTTGCAACGAGATGGATTGGAAATTCAATTGTTGATTGATGAATGGGAAATATAACAGACACACTAACTTTTCCGGCGCCTGCCAAGCTTAACCTTTTTTTGCATGTGGTAGGGCGCAGGACGGACGGCTACCATCTGCTGCAAACCTTGTTTCGATTCATAGATTTTAGTGACATGCTGCATTTTTCGCTGCGCAAGAATGGCGTAGTGCGCCGTATCAGTGCCCTTGATGGTGTGCCACAGGAACAGGACTTGTGCGTGCGTGCCGCACGTCTGCTGCAAAAAGAATGCGGTTGCAAGTTGGGTGTGGACATAACTTTAGAGAAACGTATTCCTATGGGCTGTGGTTTAGGCGGCGGTAGTTCGGATGCAGCCACAACACTTCTTGCTCTGAATAACCTATGGAACTTAGGGTTGACGCGCGAACGGCTAATGGAGATAGGCTTGTCTTTGGGGGCAGATGTACCGGTATTTGTGTTTGGCGAAAATGCCTATGCCGAAGGTATAGGCGAGCAACTGCAGTCCTATTCTGTGCCGGATGCTTGGTACGTGGTGTTGTTCCCGCCTGTACATGTCGCTACAGCAAAGGTATTTGCATATTTGGATTTCGCGAACTTGGAATTGACACGGGATGCAATTTCCCTCAGAATTCGCGGCCTTCCGCTACGGCTACCTCAAAACGATCTACAATCGGTGGTATGCGGCTTATATCCGGAAGTGGCGCGGCATATTGTTTGGCTTGAGCAGTTTGCGCAAGCTCGGATGAGTGGTTCTGGCGCCAGTGTGTTTGCTGAGTTTGTTACCGAAGCACAGGCGCAGGCAGTTATAGAAAATTTGCCGTCAGACATGCAGGGTGTTGTAGCACGCGGTTTGCCGCAGCATCCACTTCGGGATATTAGCGTAATGTGAAGCGCAAGATTATTGGGGAGTCGCCAAGTGGTAAGGCACCGGATTTTGATTCCGGCATTCGTAGGTTCGATCCCTACCTCCCCAGCCAGTTTGAAAGATGTTGCTTGATTGGGGCGCTTGCGCCCGTCATTATTTAAGGGGAGCATGGTGTCCGACGACAGCTTGATGGTGTTCACCGGCAATGCCAATCCTAAGCTTGCACAAAATGTAACGGAGCACCTTAATATTCAACTTGGGCGAGCCACCGTTGGCCGTTTTTCAGACGGCGAGGTGATGATAGAAATTCTCGACAATGTGCGCGGCAAAGACGTATTCGTTCTGCAATCAACATGCGCCCCAACCAACGATAGTTTGATGGAAGTGCTAGTAATGGTGGATGCACTTAAACGCGCTTCCGCCGGGCGGATTATCGCTGCGCTACCATATTTTGGCTATGCCCGGCAGGATCGACGTCCGCGTTCTGCGCGAGTGGCTATTACTGCCAAGGTGGTGGCGAATATGCTTACCGGCGTTGGTGTGGATCGCGTTCTAACCATGGATTTGCATTCAGATCAGATACAGGGTTTCTTCGATATTCCTGTCGACAACATCTATGCTAGCCCGATTTTGTTGGCAGATGTGTGGAAGCATAATTACAAAAATCTGGTAGTGGTTTCGCCGGACGTTGGCGGCGTAGTG
>JBDSEJ010000511.1:0-5336 GCA_039920105.1 Candidatus Nitrotoga sp.
AGCGCATGGCTGCCAATATCAATACCCCTTGATCCATACCAATTTCCGGATAAACCAGGATATCCAGCTGATCTTTCTTGACCTGTCTAGCTACATGATCAACGTCGCCAGCAAGATGTTGGTAGCAATCAGACGCATGAGCAAACTCTTGCGTTACCTGATCTTCTATATGCCCAATGTGATAGCAATAAATTTCAAACACCTCCCTGTCAAGAGAAGTAACCCAGCTTTTAAAATAAGACCCGACGGTGCAATCGCGCATAAAACTGGACAAGAAGCCAATGCGCAAACGGCGCTGGCTGGCTATAGGATCTTGCTTTATGGGCTGCATTAAATCTGGGACCACATCCCGAAGAATATCCGCCACAAAATGTGCATATTCCACTTGCAAATATTTATCGTCTTGACCTTGATAAGCCAAATAAAAATTTGTCCAGCTCAATCCCGACAATAATTCTTTTAATTCTATTTCAAGGAAATTTTCAGTGTTATCACGTAAAGCCTTCAGACACTCGGTGTAAAGTTTACGCGCCGCCAGTAATTCTGCGGTGTTGGAAAAAATCGCGGGCAACATCAGGTGAGAGCCGATAAATGCCTTTAAACCATTTGGTTTTAATGACAATGCATGTTGGTAAGCGGAAACCGCTTCGGCATGCTTACTCTGCTCCTTTAAAGCATAAGCTAAGCTGTTTAGTAACTGAACATTGCCTGGATCGAGATAGAGCGCTTGACGTAAAATTTTCTCAGCCTCACCCATCTTCCACTGCACAATGAGGGCATGGCCCAAGCCAAAATGGGCATAAATATTATCCGGCTGTAACTCGATGGATTTACGATAACAGCTTTCAGCCGCTTCCATTTTTGCTTGTGATTGATATGCGCTGCCCAAATTATTGTAGGCGAGCACGTAGTCTGGGTTTAACCTTACTGCTTCGAGAAAGGCAGCCGTTGCCTCATCAATTTTTCCCTGTAAATTAAGGGCGTTTCCTAAATTATTCCAAGCTTGGGAAAAATCGGGAAGAAATTTTATCGCCAAACGAAAATTTGCAACGGCTTCATCAAGCCGCCCTTTTATTTGATATAGCGCACCCAATTGATTATATGCTTGTGCAAAATTTGGCTTCAGCTCAAGCGCCTTGCAAAAATACTTTTCTGCTTCATCATACTTTTCTTGCGCCTGCGAGACTAAGCCGAAGGCAAGCCAATATTCTGGCTGCTTAGAGTCAGCCTGTATTGCCTGATTAAAATACTTTGCTGCCTGTCCGAAATTTTTTGAACTAAACGACTTCAATCCCGACTGGTAAAGAACCTCTGGGTGAACAGAAGCGCCAACAGGAATTGGCTGGTTTTTATTTTGCATTTTTGATTACTTAATAATTTTATTATGCATGACGGATATAAGGGCATTAATAACCCATAAAAATGGATGTGATGACAACATCATCTGGGAGGCCTCATAGTTTTAGTATGCCCAATCTCACAACCACATAAAACCCTCCTCCATAAGAACAAACTTTTCCCCTGAAATTGAATATCGTAATGCTTGCTACTACAAAGCAATGTAAAGCGAATCCTGATTCAAAGTGCAGCACCTCACTGCTTTCTAAAAAAAATTTCGGCACTTCAAACAGCGGCCTCCTCTATTTTTCTGCCGGGAAGAAAGTGCGAGTTATTGGCTATGGATACTCAAATCTCCGGATAGCAGTGATTGCGTATATAATTTGCGGCTAGTGCGAGCAAGGGAAAGTAATGTGAAACAGTCTTTTGCAAGATAAAACGAGACACGCCTCAGCCAGAACTTGAGCAGACATCAAAGCAATGCCAACAATAAGGACGCAGTATAACAAAAATGCTGTTCTGTCAGACTCTACAGCGATCTTTGCTTTTTTTGAGCGCTACAAAAACAATACCTGTACTTACACGAAGAAACATACCGCAAATGGCATTGTCTCAGCCTGTCATGGTTCATTGCTATAGAAAATTCGCGCGTATCTTGCCAGGAATGCGGTCAACAATTAGCCGTCAAAATCTCCCAGCTTTGAAAATAAAATGGTCATCTGAATTTCAATGACATTACTCTCAGCCCTTTTAATTAAACTTACCGAAGAGTCCAAATGAATCAACCAAACAATATTGATCCTGCCGAATTAAACGTCCAGCCTATCGCTAACATTTATCAAGCGGGGCAGATCATAAAGGTTCAGATGAACCTTCAAATTCGGGACATCTGTGTCTTTGATCCTGTAATGCGCTTATTCATTCGTTCTGAAGGAACTGACACCCATTTGGTGGCTTCTGATACGCATCAAGGTGGAGTATTTCTGCCCTGGTTGCCACGCGGCGAGTTCTGCTTCAACTTTGAATGGCCGGTATCACTCCCTCCGGGCAATTATGAACTTGGCGTCTCATGGGGAACGGTAAGCAAGGTTCGTACACCGGATTCATTGCAATTATTTTCCATCCACGGTGTGGAATCAGCACAACAGGTTTTATTGGGTACGTGGAGTATTGAACCGGAAACGGAAGCTCGTATAAACCAGCTGTCATGGCGCCAAGGTATGACTAATTGGTTTCATCGTCATTTTTGTCATGCTGCCAAAGTCATTGGAGAACTTTGTCTCGCTAACTCTGAAAAACTGCAGGGCAGAATTCTGGATATCGGTGCGGGAGAAGGCATTACAGATCTGAGTATCGTTCTGCGCTATCAGCCGCAAGAACTCGTTGCCCTGGATATTGTGGACTACATACAAGAATTACCCAGGGTCGCACAGGAAAACGGATTGCCTTTACAAACCATGCCTGACAACTTTACTTTTTTACAGCAAAGCTGCGAGGAAATCCCCTATCCCGACGAGAGTTTTGACGTAGTGATATCTTGGGGATCGCTTGAACATATTGCAGGGGGATATCGAAAAACATTGGATGAAGTTTATCGAGTGCTGAAACCGGGTGGTTTATTTTTCGTCGCCCCTGGTTTGTACTATTCGGCAATAGGTAGTCATCTGGGTGAATTTGATCCAACTCCTCACCTACATCTGCGCATTCCAGAGGCTGATTTAAAAGAAATGGTAATGACCACAAAACCCACGATAATGGACCGTTCAGGTTTTAATGTTACCAATGAAGATTATTGGCGTTTTTATAAGGAACTTAATCCAATTCGACTGGCTGATTTTGAAAAAGAATTACGTAGCTATGGATATATTTTACTTCGCGCCGCAATCAGAACCAGCGAACTAGTTGAATATGATGCAGCATTACAGCCGTACAGCATTCTGGATTTGGCTGTCGAAGAACCCTACATAGCTGTTCAAAAACCGGAAAAAAGTCTCAATAATTGAAAGACTCGATTTTTGTCGTAAATTTTAGATTTAGGCATGCTGTTGTTCTTTGAGCCATATGAAAAAGAGATAGTAGTGATCGATTTCATCAAGGGAAATTATTTCTGAACGCGCAACGACTGCGACAGTGGGGCTATCCATTGAAAATGCCAATTAAGCCTTCCGGCGATTTCCAATGTAATCCACAAATAAATCGCGGCAGACACCACAGGCTGTCTTGACATGATATATATCGGCCATCAGCTGAGAATGCGGCTGCCAAGCCATGCTCGTCAATGTGGTTAGGCAAATATTCTTTTATAAGGTAATTGTTGTAGTGACCGTAAGGAAATGCAAATAAAGGGACTGAAAGTCCATTTGTCTTTTTTGAAATTAAAGCCGAAGCGTCGCGAATCTGAGCGTTCGCATCAGCATATGTTGCAACTTCATGAAAGCTGCCACGTATTTCTGAAGATAATGCAACATTCGGAACGACGGGGTGTACATGATCCCAACTATGATTTCCGATTGAAATCAACCCCGTTTTGGAAGCGCTTTCCCACCAGTCATCACCTAACCAATCTTCATCCAGGATACGTATAACCACATTCTGGGCTTCGCGCCATAGCTTGACGCGCGGACGGAGAAGCAATTACGAAGCTAGTTGCGCTTAATCCTGGCTGAACGTTATTGTTGTGCTCAGTTCGAAACTTCATCATTTCGTTGTAGAAACTTTGTTGGTAACCGTGTACCGGGTGAACAAAATCTTTATAGTCGAACACTGGACCATCATCGAAGGTGAGTGCTACATAAATTTTTTCGTCATTTTCCGACCGCTCCCCCGCCTGATAACAACGAAGTTTCCCGATTAGCGACATTAATGAAATAATTTCGCCTCCCGCTGCTGTAATCAACTCCAGGTCTCTTGAAAAAGCTACGTGATCATTATTTTCGTATTCTCCTCCAAAAATATTGTGTGAGTGATAACCCAAGATAATCCCTTTCATACTTTGTAACTCCAAAAGGACCGCAGTTATTGTATGCGTAGTTTAAAAGCAGAAATGCTGACCAAGGATCGTGCGGATAAGCAAGATGTACCTCCATGCCGCTTTTGCTCTGGCTGAACCACATGACTGAAGCCCTTTGCCGCTAAGTCGGCACTGTATGCGGCATGGTGCGCTCAACCTCAGTTCTAGCCACAAAGAGCTCACGGACGCTGGTCATCTCCTAAAGCTGCCCATGGCTATTAGAAAGGACCAATTTCCGCGATTGTATTTATTAATTTATATTGTTGTTCTGTACTCGGTGGCGCGAACCATTTGACGATCAAATGCTGGTGATGTGTATCCACGTAGCCTGCACGTTTATCGACCAGATATGCCATTTTGTCTCCACAATAGCCGAACCAGGCAATGCAGTCGTGAAGCTCTTTTGATGCTTCCTCCATTAAAATTTGTGCGATTCCTCCTCGGTCTTTACATTCGCGCCAGTGATTCTTGGGCAAACGACGATAAAAGCCTTTTTTTACGCACATTCCCCCCTCCAAATATACCTCACCATATCGGATGAAATTACAGAACCCAATTGGCTCAAAATATAAGTCGGTCCAACGATAAAATGCGACATATTGTCTCCAGTTTTCAGGTGGAGTCGGAATCGCTAAACCACAATTATCACGCGGGAGCGGAAATGGGGATCCAAAATTTTCCAAGAATAAATCGGCGGCAAAAAAAGCGGCCGATTCAGTGCGAACAATGCAGATTGATTCGTTGAAAGTTTTCATAATACAACCTGTTTTATTATGAGTGTGGCGCTACTTTATCGGTGATGGATATTACACATGGGCAAGCCACATTATTTAATTGGCGATAAACACAATAACCCACGCTCTCTGCGGAGAGACTGAAATAAAGGATGCTCAGCAAACCTAAGCGCAACATCTGCCGGCTTTTATCCGCGAGAAAAGACAGCGTGCCCTGTTATTCCCGGTCGACTAGAGTACCCAAGTCAGTTTTT
>JBDSEJ010000512.1:0-3954 GCA_039920105.1 Candidatus Nitrotoga sp.
CAAAAGCAGATAAAGACCAGATAGAAGACTACGCGCAACGCAAGGGATTAAGCATGGAAGAAACTGAACGCTGGTTAGCGCCCGTTTTAAATTATGATGCTTAATTCTGCGTACAACTTTGAATAGATTGATTGCGTATCGACTGTTTAATTTTTAAAACGACCAGTACCACACCGTGCCTGATGGGTGCGGTGTTTTTTATTTTCAGGGCATAACATGCACATCCACATACTGGGTATCTGCGGCACTTTCATGGGCGGCATTGCCGTGCTGGCCAAACAAGCAGGACACCGTGTCACCGGCTGCGACGCCAACGTTTACCCGCCCATGAGCACACAGCTTGAAGCACAAGGCATAGAACTGATTGAAGGCTTCGGCCCGGAACAGCTCACCCTACAGCCGGACATTTTCGTTATCGGCAATGTGGTATCGCGCGGAAATCCGCTGATGGAAGAAATCCTCAATCGCAACCTGCCCTACATCTCCGGCCCGCAATGGCTGGCGCAAAATCTGCTGCAGGATAAGTGGGTATTGGCAGTTGCAGGTACCCACGGAAAAACTACCACCACCTCAATGCTGGCGTGGATATTGGAATATGCGGGCTTAAACCCGGGTTTCCTGATTGGCGGCGTGCCGCAGAATTTTGGACTCTCTGCGCGTTTAACCGATACGCCATTCTTTGTCATTGAAGCGGATGAATATGACACAGCCTTCTTCGACAAACGCTCCAAATTCATTCATTACCGTTCGCGTACCGTCATCCTCAACAATCTGGAATTCGATCACGCCGACATCTTTGCCGACCTCGCCGCCATCGAAACACAATTCCATCATCTGGTACGCACGGTTCCCGGCAACGGCCTGATAATCAGCAACGGCCGTGCCGATTCATTAAAGCGCGTAATCGATCACGGCTGTTGGACGCCCGTGGAATTATTTGCCTGTGCGGAAGGCTGGAACATCGACGCAGATAATCGCGTGACTTTTAATGGCGAAGCGCAGGGTGAGCTTAAATGGGAATTGATGGGTGAACACAACCGCTTGAACGCACTTGCCGCACTTGCCGCCGCGCGTCATGCCGGTGTGCCTGTAGCACAGGGCTTGGCGGCATTGAGCGAATTTAAAAACGTCAAACGACGCATGGAAGTGCGAGGCGTGATAAACGGTATCACCGTGTATGACGACTTCGCGCATCACCCCACTGCGATTGCCACTACTGTATCAGGGCTGCGCGCCAAAGCAGGCAACGCGCGTATTCTGGCGGTGCTGGAGCCGCGATCCAACACCATGAAACTCGGCGTGATGAAGAACGCCCTGCCCGACAGTCTCAAGGATGCCGACCTGGTATTTTGCTACGATTTCAATTTAGGTTGGGACGCTCGGGCGGTACTCGCTCCGATGGGAGACAGGGCTATCATAAAAGATAATTTGGACGAATTGATCGCTGCCATTGTTGCGGCCGTCCGCCCCGGCGATAATGTTCTGATTATGAGCAACGGCGGATTTGGCGGGATACATGAGAAGCTGTTGCAGCGGTTAGCGGGTTTGTGATTTCAATAGGCGGGGATTTGCTCATCCATACAACATGAATAGCGCTTTGACCGGACAGTTTTTGCAGCATTTTGGAGGTAGCAAGCTACAAATCCTGTGGAGGATAACCGTTTTTTCTTCATCTATTGCTATCCTCTCATAACATTGGTTTGACGCCACACTTCAAAACCTTACAATCCCAATAGGTTTCGTTCTCTTATGACTCAGTCCAACAAGGTTTATCCGCCGCCAATAAGGTCGCGGGTTTAATAAGTTTGGTGAGGACGGCTGATAAACACTATTCGTTAGAGGTGAAAATATCGATTGTGCATGGAAGGATATTTTCGGGGAAGAAACGCAAACAAAGTTGCTACGTATTAAAAGATAGCGATGGGGCATGCCAGGCAAATCCATGACTATGTGTGTGATTCGGGAGTATTACCGCACAGCGTGACCGATGCCCTACGTGAGAGGAATTTATTTATTTGAGGGTAGTGCAGGAGGGGGCAGGCATTATTCGGCAACCCCAGTTTGGGCGGGCTGAATAAGATTTTTCAGAACACCAGTTTGGATTCGAACATTTTGCTTGTAAAATTATTTAACAACTTTCATTTTTGGCCGCGCTTGGGGTGGCGAATTTATTACGATATCCCTCGGCTCAGCAAGTATTTTAAATAAATCATTTGCGGTTTGCATCTGTAAAATATAAGCATCATTTTTTAAATTTTGGTCCAGCTTATAGTCGGCATCAATTCGGCGAGCATACAATGCTTTGAGTCTACCTCCGATTTTGCGCTCTATAGAACCTGGTGCGCCGCAATTTAGCTGGAAAAAGTAATTCTTATGCATTCCTCCTCTGTCATTGTGAGCATTGGGGTTTATAATTTCACATGAGCGATGATAGGCTGCATAGTAAGACCTAGAGATAACATTTCGCTGAGTCATTTCATCGCATCCTGGTATAGCTAGTTTTGTTGCGCTATCCAAAAATTCTTTTGGTGTCACGCTCATAATGTCGAGCAGGTTATATACAATAAATCGTCAACTGGTGAATACGGCTCTTGAGCAATTGCGTCAATTATTGCATTTTCACCCTTTGAAACCAAATCGGAGTCAGCATCAATATTGAACTCGTAATACAAAACTCCCTCGATATCTTTTAACCTGTTAAATCGCGGAACCAATCCAATATTGTGTAAAGTATTGCTCGCAATCTCAATTCGAGTGGATAACTCTTGCCAAGATACATTATGCTCGGTCAATAAATCCGCAACAAAGAAATTGTTAACGTCTTCTTTGAATAAATTGATATTTGTGCCAAGAGTTTCGGCGCGGTTAGTTAATTCAATCACACCCGTAAAATCACAAGCATCATGATGATGCCGGATAGCTTCCGTAATGTAGAACAAGTTTTCAGGTGCCATACTTACCACTTCATCAATAATTACCACCGCCTTACATAGTCGGCCTAAATTATTAAGTGCTGTAGCGTAGTTTATTAATGTATTAGGAGTCCTGCTGCCCTCATGGTTAATAGCGGCTGAAAAGATTCTATCAGTCTCGCTGGACTGACCTTTAAGCGCTGCAGTCATACCTAATACATTATATGCATCAGTAAATTGCCCATACCCCTTCAATTTATTGGCTTCATATTCGATTTCTTCAATCCGATCTTTGTTTTGGCCACTTTTAATCATCTCATTGATGGAGTCAATAAGTTCATTCACTTTCTTCTGTGGTGTCGGATTTGTCATATATATTGCTTAATGAAGACATTCTTACGCCCTAGGCTAAATTATTCAGCCAAGCCTTACAGTGAAGATTCGGGATGCAAGGACTAGGTAGGACATGATAGCTAACTCAGGCAATAAGTAAACCTGATATAAAAATTAACCCGCGTAAGGCGCAATGCGCTTTGCTTATTGACGCCCTACATTGTTGAAATGGCGTAGGGTGCAATAACCAACGGGCATTGCACCGGATGCTAATCATCGCATTTAACCTCATTACCACCCGCCCCAATTCATCTGGTAGATTCCATTTCGACAAACCAATGAAAAAATACAAAATCAACAGGATCAGGTCTTGCATTCAAACATTTCCTAATGCTAACCCCCTGCATGACACGTCCCCTTAAAATCGAATTAGTCGGTGGGGTTTATCATTTAACTTCACGCGAAAGCAGCCGCGAGAATATTTTCCTTGATAATACTGATTGTCTGGCGTGGCTGGCTGGCGTGGTTTGAATAAATTGGGGTCAATAAATTGGGGTCAGACTCGATTTAATTAATTTAATTAAATAAATTGGGGTCAGACGCGAATGGCACTAAGTTAAGCCGCTTTAGCACGGTATTTGCTTCTATGCGGAACCACCTTCATTTTATGTCGTGGGGCGGTTAATAACTGATACGGTTTGGGCCTTCG
>JBDSEJ010000513.1:0-1628 GCA_039920105.1 Candidatus Nitrotoga sp.
TTGCGAGTAGTACGTTTTGAGCTGGAAGGCATGGAGATGAGCGCCACAGAATTTGCTGCACAGTATGGAACAGCAAGATTAGAATTTGGTGCAACTTTATAATGGCTAAATTATTTTCAATTAATTCATCAAGTCTCTTAGATGGACTGAATATGATCATAATGGAATTTAATACAAATTTAGTATTCATCAACCCACGCTGGTGGAAAAGCCACTTTCATGTCCCAATTAGCTCTTAAAATTGACGTTGATACCTATCGCGGCACGCGCGAGGGAGTTCCGCGTTTAGTAGATACGCTTAAACGACACGGTCTGCAGGCCACATTTTTCTTTACTCTTGGCCCTGACCACACTGGACGCGCTATCAGGCGTGTATTTCGTCCCGGATTTTTAGGCAAGGTATCTCGCACCTCAGTGCTGGAACACTACGGCATCAAAACGTTACTGTATGGCACCTTATTACCTGGCCCGGATATTGGGCGCAGCTGCGTACAGATATTACGTTCAGTACGCGATGCGGGTTTTGAAGTCGGCATTCATTGTTACGACCATATCCGCTGGCAGGATTATGTCGCGGGCAAAGATGCCGTGTGGACAAAGTGCGAAATGCTGCGCGCAGTTGACAGATTCATCGAGATTTTTGGCGTAGCGCCCAAAGCGCATGCTGCTGCCGGTTGGCAGATGAACCGGCATGCCTTTCGTCTTACGCAGCAACTAGGTTTTGATTACAGCTCTGACACACGCGGCACACATCCATTTACCCCTACTTGGGATGCTGAGATTGTTGCCTGTCCGCAATTGCCTACCACCTTACCTACATTAGATGAAATCATCAATCGAGAGGGAGTCACGTTGGGAAATGTGGCGCAGCATCTATTGCGGCTAACTGCAAATCCCCCTGCTATGGGCCATGTTTTCACACTGCATGCCGAGTTGGAAGGCGGCAAGTGGATGCCAGTATTTGAACAGCTTATCACGGGCTGGAAAGAGCAGAGCTACGAGCTTGTATCACTGCGTCAGTATTTAGAGAATCTTAATGGCACTCTGCCACGGAATGAGTTGGAAATTGGGGCGGTGGATGGGCGCAGCGGAACACTGTCCATGCAAAAAAATAAGGGCGGCAGGCTCCAGAATTTCAATCAGGATTAAACGTGAATGCTTTCTTACAAGGTTTTCCGGAAGGCGACTTAATTCCAGAGTGGTTTTAGCAAAATTTTTTTCATGTTGTCAATATATGGCCAAGGGCCACCAACGTGTGAGATGAAAAAAGCAGGAAGTTTAGTGTTGCCTACATTGTCTTAAGTGTGAATTTGTAAACATAGTAAAGCAATTTGCCAGAGAGAGTGCTAATGCAATTGAGTTGCCATTGAAACGAGCAATGTTCTACGCCTTGGTCTATTCAACAGTGTTCCAATACTCGGGGTCATCATTGATCTGTACTTTATATATTACAACAAAGGTCCAAGCCGTTTAACTTTACCGCAAAAGTTATCGACATCAACTAGCAGCCTGTCGGACTTAAAATTCCATAAATACTATAATACGCATTTAAATCATATAAATAATAGAATTTATCCATGAGTTATTTTAAACCAATCAAACGCGACATAAACTACCTATTCCCGCCG
>JBDSEJ010000514.1:0-3683 GCA_039920105.1 Candidatus Nitrotoga sp.
AGATGCAGATCCCGAACTTTTGGGTAATGTGCTACAAGTGCCTGCCATGCCGCCAGCGTAGTGAGTGGCGCAATATTTTTTTCCTGGCTCAGCGCGGGCTGTTGGATTTTTTCTTCCTCGTTTTTCCATCGTTCAAGGGCTCGCTGATTCCTCGTCATGGTGCCGCTATCGGAATAGGAGGGCACTGGGTTGACTGTTTCGTGAGAGACCGAATTCAACAATGCGATAACCGGCACTGCAGGGTGGTGTGGGTCGAAGGTAAAAATGTTGAGCGATGCCGTACCGAGCATGAAATGCTTCGCTTCGGCCACCGCCAATCCGATCCAGCGCGCGGCCAGAACGCCGCCGATTTGGCCGTGCGAAAAGAGTGCGATATTTCCGTCCAGCTTGCGCAGACGGGTGATGACTCGATCGGCGCGATCGGAAACTTGTTCGGGCATTTCACCCCGAGGACAGTCGTCCCGATAAATATCCCAGTCCGGCCGCTCTTTGTGGATATCTGCAGAACGCTGTCCTTCATAATCGCCATAGTCCCATTCCGCAAGATCGGCTTCTATTTCCGGGACTTTATCCAGACCGACCAGCTCACAGGTTTGTAGTGCGCGCTTGAGCGGACTAGTCAGCACATTTGCAAACGGGATGTCCCGGAGGTGCTTGCCAAGCTCTCGCGCCTCGTCCTCGCCGTTCTGGGTCAACGAAATATCCGTGCGACCAGTGTGCCGGCCGGAGAGTGACCACTCGGTTTCGCCGTGCCGAATGAGGTATAGGCGTAGGGAGTTGGGTCTGCTGGTTTTCATGCGACTGTTATTCCTGTAGTGGTGATAGATGTAATATGGATAGCTTGCTTTGTCCGCTGGCGAAGCTGTTGGAAGTACCACCCAACGCAAAGTGCTCCGCTTATCTTGGAGTATCCTTTCGCATGACTATCATTTTTCGATTCCATCACTAGACCTCACGCAGTTCATTCAGGAGACGAGCCAGTGCATGCCGAATTTTTGAACTTATTGGTCATCCGGCTATTCCTTCATTAACAGTTGGCGGATCAACAGCAAATCTTGCTGGCGTTTAGCATCCACCTCGGGATAGCTCATTTTGAGGGACTTTAATGTATCGTGAATAATCTTTGAAACAATCAACCGGGCGTTTTCCTTGTCATCAGCAGGCACAACATACCAAGGCGCCAATTTTGTGCTCGTTGCGCTGAGACATGCCTCATAAGCCTGCATATATTGATTCCAGAATTTTCGCTCGACGATGTCTGACTGACTGAATTTCCAGTTTTTATCGGGCTGGTCGATACGTTCTAGAAAGCGCTTTTGCTGCTCATCTTTCGAAAGGTGCAGAAAAAATTTGATGACCCGTGTGCCGTTACGGTGAAGATGGTTCTCCATATCCACGATGGAGCGATAACGTTCCCGCCAGATTTTTTTCTCATTAATCAACCCGTCCGGTAATCCCTGTCCGAGGAGAATTTCAGGATGCACGCGAACGATTAATACCTCTTCATAGTAGGATCGGTTAAAGATGCCGATGCGTCCCCGTTCCGGCAGGCACTGGGTAGTGCGCCACAGAAAGTCATGATCCAATTCCGTAGCGCTGGGATGCTTGAAACTGAAAACCTGGCAGCCTTGCGGATTTATGCCGGACATCACATGCCGGATGGCCCCGTCTTTTCCGGCTGCGTCCATGGCTTGAAAAATGATCAGTAAAGAATAGCTGTTGGAGGCATAGAGCAGTTGCTGCAAGTCGCTTAATTCCGACACCTGTTCTGAAAGAGTTTTGTTGTAACTCTCATTTGATTTGTAAACTGGCTTCACCAATGTCGGCCACTTCTTTAGCTTGACTTTCTCACCCTCTTTAACCTGGAAATCTTTTGAATTTACTTTCATCTTCTTCCTTTCAATCAGCGTCTAGCCCGCGTTTATTGCGCATCAACTTTCGCTATTCTGACTTTCCGTCAAATCCTCTTGCTCTGCCATGCCACCACAACTTCCCTCCATTTGCTGGCATATCCAACTATTCCATCTGGTTATGCTCATCGGCAAGATATAGAGGTGATTATTGCGTTAAGGCCCTATCTGCCTCTTCAGACTTTACGGTTCAGTGCATTTCAGTAAATCTCTGTATTATCGTCGGAGGGCATGGTCGTCAGTGCCACTTCGATGTTTGAGGCAAGCTTTTCCGCATAATTTTCCGCCTCAAACAGATGAAGCGATTTGTAGTATTGGGCTTTCAACCGAAAATGATCGATATCGTCAGATAACACCTTTTTTATTTCGTCCTTTTTCATTGCATCACTCCTAAGCTACTGATATAGGGACGAGCTGATAGCAAGCGCTCGATAAAAATGCGAACGGTTGCCGCCGCTCACGACCATCTACTTTAATGCAACTGGGTACGTCGCACTATGCCGGTGATTGATTCTTAAGTGTCGAAGGCCGTGCCACGTTTCTACTCGGAAAAAGTCGGCTCCGCCTATGGCACTATGTTGCGGACGTAGGCTTGGTCGATGTGACGGTAATGTCGTCATTTAAGATAACGTCGTGCTCTGGATCGTTCTTTTCATTTTCTGGCCTTTGCCGAATCACTGCTGCCATAGGATGTGAGCTGTTTCCAAAGGCACCGATACACCGGGAAAATATGGAATGATGCGCGCGGTAAAGTCTGTCGATGGTCGGGTTGCCGACACTGCTCCACTATAGATGTGCCCGCCAACCGAGTATGGCAATTGGCTGATGTGCGTCAGTTCTTGTCGTATTGGACTGCTTTCATTGATACCGTCGGCGTACAGTTCGACTCGCACGGTATTAGAGTCCACGTCATTGAGAAAGACCTGCACTTCAAATACGTGTTGTTCCCCGTCAGTTTCAACTTTGACATCGCCGAAGCGTAGCGCGGTCCAATTTTGATGCAGATGGTGACGCCAATTCACTATCTGCACGCCCATTGCGCCTTTTTCGACCATGCGCTCACGGTAGGCTGAGGCAGCGGGGAGATAGTGTTGCTCGGTATATTCGCGCACTGTGCGGTTTGAGGAAAAACGCGGCGTTAAGCGCGCCATACTTTCCCGCATTCGCGCTACCCAGGCGGTGGGAATTCCCTCCTGGTTGCGGTTATAGAATTCCGGGATAACTTCATGTTCAAGCAAGTCATAAAGTTGTTCTGCTTCAGCAGCGTCCAAAACCGGATCATCGCCGTGTTCTTTGCCGTCCCCCAATGCCCATCCTACTTCCGGCGTGTAGGCTTCTGCCCACCAGCCGTCTAATTCCGATAGGTTGATTCCGCCATTGACGAGCACCTTCAT
Organism: Candidatus Nitrotoga sp.; assembly: GCA_039920105.1. Classification (GTDB taxonomy): domain Bacteria; phylum Pseudomonadota; class Gammaproteobacteria; order Burkholderiales; family Gallionellaceae; genus Nitrotoga. Next base: position 3,305 of record JBDSEJ010000514.1, read on the forward strand.
ACCGCTCGTTCCGCTTGCCTCCCACGGTCGCCTGGGCGTATTGATCCAAACATCCACACCTTGCACCAAACGCTCGGCTATCAACATATCGTAATCGGCCAGGAAAACTATCGGTGGATGTGACGCGCCCTGACCAATGAATTGCGCCCATTTTTGAATCAGTGCGCGACCTGCCTGGTCTGCCGGATGTGCCTTACCTGCCAGGATAATTTGTACCGGACGTTGTGGATTATTAGTGAGTATGTACAGCAGCCGATTCACATCATGCAACAGCAAATCCGGTCTCTTGTAAGTCGCAAAGCGTCGTGCAAAGCCCAGCGTCAAAGTATCCGGATCCAGTAGGTACTTCGCCCGGTCAACCGTCTCGGTGGATGCACCA
>JBDSEJ010000515.1:0-5409 GCA_039920105.1 Candidatus Nitrotoga sp.
TTGAATGCAGGCTGAATCATGAAATACATCAGTTCGCACAGCAACCCCTTCTATAAAGAGCTGCTAAAGCTGGCCAGTTCAACACGTCAACGCCGAAAGACTCAGCAGACCCTATTAGAAGGCGCACATCTACTTCAGGCTTATCACGCAACTAGCAACCAACGGCCACAGCACTTGCTGGTGACGGAAACATCGTTGCAAAACCTCGAAGTGGTGGAGCTGTTGAAAAAATTCTCAGATGTGCCGCAATCTCAATTGGACGATAGCTTGTTCGCCAACCTGTCCGAGCTCAAAACTCCCAGTTGCATTCTAGCTCTTATCGAATTACCTAAAATCCCAATTACATCAGTGCATAGCAGTTTTTGCTTGTTGCTTGAAGACATCCAAGATCCTGGCAATCTTGGCTCTATATTGCGTTCCGCTGCTGCAGCAGGTTGCGATGCAGTGTATTTGTCCAAGTGCTGTGCCGATGCATGGTCGCCCAAGGTTCTGCGTGCCGGGATGGGTGGGCATTTTATGCTATGCATCCATGAATCAATTGATTTGTGCGCTATAGCTACTGCGTTTCAAGGAAAGGTATTTGCTACTGTAGTAGGTGCAAAATGGAATCTGTTTGATTGCGATCTTCACGGCAACATAGCGTTTGCGATTGGAAATGAAGGGGTAGGGCTGTCCGATAGTTTACTTGCAGGCATTAGCCAGCACATAGCGATTCCTATGCCTGGCTGCAGTGAATCACTAAATGTTGCTGTGGCCACTGCCGTATGTCTATTTGAAGCTGTGCGGCAACGCAGATAAATATGAATCACAAATTTGTCAGCGTATTACCGAGCACATTGTTGGATGGAACATACTACAGTTGCAATTGTTTAAATTAAATTAATAAGTTATTACAGCAAGAATTTTATGTAATTAAAATAAGCGGCTTGATTTGCTTAGTTTTGATTGTTATAGTGAAACGGGTAAATAATGCTACTTAACGAAAGGAAATTTATAATGAGCAAGCTAGGAGCAACAACGTCAACAGTGGAAATTTCCAAAGAAAAACTAATGGACGACTTAAGAATAGTGGTAGCGGATGCAGAAGAACTGCTTAAGGCAACGGCTAATCAGACTGGGGAACGTATTACAGCTGCACGCGTCAGGGCAGGAGAATCATTGCAATCAGCCAAGACTCGGCTAGCCAATACCCAAGTGGCGATGATGGAAAAAACCAAGGCTGCCGCTGCGGCCACGGATGACTACGTACATGTTAATCCATGGCAGGCCATAGGAATTGCTGCAGCGGTCGGCATTCTCCTCGGCGTGCTGATTTCGCGTCGCTGAGTTCACTTATGCATCATGAATCACAGGACTCCGTCACAGGCCAAAAATAAGGTTGTTTGGCTCACTGAGATGTAGATGGTTATAATGATTGCATTGGGGGTTGGGTGCACAAGATTAGTGCTCCTTTCCAGCGAAAAGAGGAGCAATGAGTGTGACTAAGCTCCGTCATATTATGGTGGACTTTTAATACACTACTTTTTCCGCTGTGGATGTCGGACTGGTTACGATATTTCAGGTAATTTTTGGAATATCCACCTTTTTTGACCTTGTTCATATTGGCATTCCTGTTTCTGCTGGGAGAAATACTCTCTTCGAGAATAGAATTTAGCAAAGATCAGACTATGCCCAAACTGTTTTCGAACTGCCCAGTGGCAGTTGTCAAAAAAGATTGTGTACAGTTTCTCTCCTCACCTATATGAACGCGGAATTGAAGCCTCGCTTTTAGCCAGAATTAAGACATCAGCGCATAGAACTGGCACACTTGGACAGTTGAGAGCGAGCCTTTGGTGATAGTAGATCAAGGCTTGCTGGAAGTGCGAATACTGAAATGTCATCCAGCATTATCAGCGGGATTAATAAAACTTTCTGTTTCTAATTTTGCCCAAATCTTGAGCTTAGTTGGTTCATGCGTGGGAGGGCACTGTGGGATTGCACTTACAAAAAGGCTCAGACTGTCTGGCTTTTGGGCAATCATTCTTGGGTGAGGCACGCTCAAAATCGGATACTGTTTGAATCATTGATCGATTGCTAGAGTTCTAAGCGGACAATGACATTGTTTTGATATTAGGTTCGTTATACCAGCTGCTAATAACGCGGTTATTTTGCTAGATAACGAGTAATATTTAATTATTCTGACTTCCATGCGCAAATTCGCTCTGAACCTAACCCACAGGCATAAGCGTCAATTGCTTACTACAAGCAAAATCGCTGCTTTAACCTTTCTTATTCTTAGCGCTTTTCTTTTTTTTTTCGGACCACCAATCGTCAAATCATTTGTAGCCAAAAAAATTGGCGAGGAAGTGGGACGCAAGGTTGATTTCGGCGCAGTCAATATTAACCCCTTTTCGCTGTCAGCAACGATACGCAACATTTCCATCTACGAATCTGGTCAACAACAGGAAAAGACTCTGGCCATTGATGAACTTTTTTTGGATATCTCACTGGCTAGTCTTAGGCATTTTGCACCAGTAATCAATGAAGTTCGGGTTAGTCAACCGGTTCTTCGCGTCATTCGCATAGGAGAAAACCACTTTAATTTCTCAGACATACTTAACAAAATTCTGGCTAAACCAAAAACTGATGATAAGCCAGCACGTTTCTCGCTAAATAATATACACATTCATCAAGGTCGCATTGACTATGACGACCGTGTGCTGCAATCACGTCACACCATTTCTGACTTCGATCTTTCGATTCCGTTTCTTTCAAACTTGCCACATGATGTTGAGATATTTACTTCCCTAGCATTAAGCGCAAAGGTAAACGGCACGCCACTCGCTATCAAGGGTAAAACGAAGCCATTTTCTACGTCACGTGACACTTCAGTGCAGATCAACCTCGACGGATTGTCACTTCCAACCTATATAGCATTTGTACCGGCGGGGCTAAATTTTAAATTGGCCTCTGGATTGCTGGACACACGCCTTAATTTTAATTTTCAACAAAGCGGTAGCGCGCAAAGCATCATCATCAGTGGTGATGCCAGCGTCCGTAAATTGAAGATACAGGAAAAATCTGGAATACCTTTATTGCAATGGGACAAACTTTCGGCTGTAATTGATCGATTGGAGCCGTTTAACAATCTGGTGCGTTTGAGCGAAATCAAACTGGATAGTCCGGATATGCAAGTGAAGCGATTACAGGATGGCTCGCTAAATATAATGCATGCATTTGTTTCGCCCTCGACAGTTCAGAAAGACAAAGTCGGTAACAACGCAAGCACAAAGCCAAGTAGCCAGCCCATCAATGCCAAGTCCAAGCCATTTATTTTTTCGGTCGCCCGCGCCGAGATATTGAACGGACATATAAACTGGCAGGACACTACTACTGACCCTGCGTTTTCTCCTGCTGAACTGACGATCAAACGACTGGATGCAAGTCTGTCCAAATTCAGCACAGAAGGAAATACGCCAGCACATTTAAATGTCAAGTTAGAGACCGATGCAGGTGAAATCTTGAGCCATCAGGGATCGCTCATTCTTAACGACAACTCAATGCAAGGCGATTTGCAAATCACGGCACTGCAGCCACAACGCTTGCAACCATATTTCGCCCCATTTTTTGCAGCCGAACTGGAAGATACTCTGCTGGATGCTAAATTACCTTATCGACTGATTTGGCCGGGAACTGGCATAAATCTGATACTCACCAATGCAAGTGCCCACCTGCGCAACCTGCAAGTGAAGCTGCCAAAAGAAAAAGACAGCAGCATCACTGCCAAAGATGTCACGCTTGAAGGCTTTCAGTTTGACCTCGTCAAAAAAATCGCCGTGCTCGATGGTATAGACGTTAATGCTGCCTTAATAAAAATTAAGCGCAACGCAAAAGGTGATATCGATTTAATGGCGATGCTTGCAAGCAATCCCCCAGCAACTAAGGAAACCACGACTAACCTTGACGCACCTGCCAATCCCGGAACTTGGCAGGCATTATTGAAACAACTGAAAGTCAAACAATCCAATATTCAATTCACCGACGCAAAGGTCGAACCCCAAAATGGGGGCAAGCCTGCAGTTCAGCAACTAAGTAGCTTAGATCTTACTCTTGAAAATATTGCTTTGATGACTGAGGATGCCGCGTTAATTTCATCGCCATTGTCCATCAAGCTAACCCACAATAAACAGGGCAATCTGAATGCCAATGGCACACTTACCCTACGTCCGCTCGGTATTGATCTTAAAATCGATGCCAAAAATCTTGGTATTAAGGCATTTCAGCCCTATTTCGCAGACCAGATCAACGCTACTTTTACCAGCGGCAATCTTAGTACCAATGGCAAGCTGATGGTGCAACTACCTGAGCATAGACCGCTTCGTGCAGGCTATGTAGGCTCATTCAACTTAACCGATATCCGCACGTTGGACAAAATCAGCGGCGATAATTTTATGCGTTGGAAATCGTTGAATATCGGCAATATGAACGCACAAATCAACACACAGAAAAATCCGCTGGTAGTATCGCTTGGCGATATTGCACTTTCTGATTTTTACGCACGGGTTATTGTCAATGCCGACGGGCATCTTAATCTACAGGATATCGCATCAAAAAATGGACAGGGTCAATCCATTCCCACCAGTCTGACACTGGCGACACCCTCAACAGATAAATCCTCGATATCTGCTGCTGAATTACCTGCGCCATCAATTACCACACCAAAAAATATGGCTTCGTTGAATGTAGCTTCTACCGTTGTCCCAGCTCAGAAGACAGGCAAAGCTCCTGCCATACAAAATGGAATTGTCAGACCATTAATTCGCATTGGACAAATTTCATTGGAAGGTGGCAATATCTATTTCTCTGATAACTTCATCAAGCCAAGCTACAGCGCCAACCTGACTGGTTTAACCGGTTCGGTATCAAAACTTGCATCTGACGATCCTACACCAGCCAACCTCGTTATTAATGGCAAAATTGATGATGGTGCCGTGATTGAAATAAAAGGCAAGGTCAATCCGCTGGGCGCTCGATTATTTCTTGATTTGGCAGCCAAAGCACAGGGTATCGAACTGACCCGTTTGACACCTTACGCGGCAAAGTATGCAGGCTATCCCATCACCAAAGGCAAATTGTCAGTAGATGTAAAATATCACGTTGAGAATGGGCAGTTGAATGCCAAGAACAATATATTTCTCGATCAGCTTACATTTGGCAAAAAAGTGGACAGCCCTGATGCGCTCAAATTGCCAATGTTACTTGCGGTTGCACTGTTGAAAAATAACCGTGGGGAAATCAACGTAAATTTGCCAATATCTGGTTCGCTATCCGACCCTGAATTCAGCATTGGTGGCATCCTTTTCAAGGCCTTCATTAACCTGATAACCAAGGCCATCATCTCGCCGTTCTCGCTGCTGGCCTCAGCTTTTG
>JBDSEJ010000516.1:0-2933 GCA_039920105.1 Candidatus Nitrotoga sp.
TTGGAAGCTCTTCATGACTTTCGGTGCTTACTTGTTTTACAAGTTTGCTACGTAAGTGGGTCAATAAAGGACCAATAATGTTTTTATGCGAAGCAAATCCGGCGGGAGTAAAATCATTTTCAAAGAAGTTATTAAGCCCTTCTATTTTCCTTAATTCTTTGGGATCTATTTTCTCAAAGCCCATGCTCCAATATGAGAATGCTCGTTCAGTTATATTGAGCTTTTCAATTAGTGTACAGTTTTTGTGACGAGGGTCTTTTTCTATTGCCCTGTACAAGTTTTCAACGGTTGCCTCTTCACCTTCCAAGACTTGAAAAAAAGTTCCTTTTGAATAGAGGAGCATTCCTGTTATATTTTTGGCACCATTATTTGTCCGAGCTTGTTCTAACAGCTCAAGCAGTTTATCTGAGCTCCATTCCTGGTTTGCGGTGCTGGCATAAGTAAGTCTGATCATCGTGTGCCCCTTAATTTAGTCGTTTTCATGATGCCAACCTCAGATACCTCACTTACATTACCTTTGAATACCAGAAACAGCGTGCTATTTCGACTTTTTTTAATAGACGACTAGTCATTATTGCCATGTATCAATTTGCTCGTGTCAAACCCCAATGCTGCAGCTTTTGCGATGAGAGCATTTTTTAATGTTCTCATCTATTTGTGGTTTTCTTGCCAAAATCCAAAAGTAAGATTTGTCAGGGCCGCTTACGAGTGAATATTGATAATTTTTATGGTCAAGATCAAACACGATATAAGAACCATAAAAAGGACCAAAGAAAGAAACTTTCAAGTAACCCTTATCTGCTCCGCTTACAAAATAAGCCTTTCCTTCGGCTACTTTCCATTTATTCTCTTTTGTGGAATAACCACGATTTATAACTTTTAGTCCTCCATCATCTCGTAAACTATAATTTGCAGTTACTTGGGATAATCCTCGTTCAAATGAGTGATCCAGCCTCGCAATTTCATACCACTTACCGAGATAGCTCTCCAACTTGAAATTTTCAACGGGTTTAACATTTTCAGGTATTCCAACGCACCCAGTTAATAATAAAATCAATATTATGAATATTTTGTTCATATTTTTCGCCCTACAAAGCCAAACGAGATATCTGGATCTCTGCCTTAGATGGAATAATGAACCGCAGCATTAAGTGGCCGGCGCGATAATGCCCCATTACTGACACGTTGTTATTTCAAAACTTCGTTCAGTGGGATGCCTAGTGCGATGGCAATGCCTTCGCCAAATGCCGGGTCAGCCTTCCAGCAGTTACCAATATGGCGAATATGAATTTCACGTGGCGCAGGGCCAATGGAACGAGCGGTGTTCTCAAACAATACCTGTTGTTGCGACGACGTCATCAGGCGGAAAAGGGCGCCGGGCTGAGAGTAGTAATTTGTATCTTCGCGATGGTTCCAATGGTCAGCCGCGCCCTCCAAACTTAGTGGCGGCTCGGCAAAATTCGGCTGTTCCTGCCACTCGTTGTAACTATTCGGTTCATAGCCCAGCGTGCTGCCGTGGTTGCCGTCGACACGCATGGCACCATCACGATGCGAGCTGTGAACCGGGCATCGGGCGGCGTTGACCGGAATTAGTTGGTGGTTGACGCCTAGACGATAACGCTGCGCATCACCGTAAGAGAAAATTCGCCCTTGCAGCATTTTATCCGGCGAAAAACTTATACCGGGTGGCACATTGGCGGGGTTGAAGGCAACTTGCTCCACCTCGGCGAAGTAGTTCTCTGGATTTCGGTTGAGTTCCAGTATGCCAACTTCAATAAGTGGGTAATCCTTGTGTGGCCAGATTTTAGTTAGATCGAAGGGGTGATAAGGTACTTTCGCTGCATCAGCTTCCGGCATGACCTGCACGCACATCTTCCATTTCGGAAAATCACCTTGTTCAATGGATTCATACAGATCACGCTGGTGGCTTTCGCGGTCTTTGCCGATCAGGACCTCGGCCTCGGCATCTGTGAGATTTTTTATTCCCTGTTGTGATTGAAGATGGAATTTAACCCAAAAACGCTCGTTATTCGTGTTAATAAAACTGAAAGTGTGGCTGCCAAAGCCGTGCATATGACGGTAGGTGGCGGGAATGCCGCGATCACTCATTACCACTGTGACTTGATGCAGCGCTTCCGGCAGCAGTGTCCAGAAGTCCCAGTTGTTCTTTGCGCTGCGCATGTTGGTGCGCGGATCGCGTTTTACGGCATGGTTCAGATCAGGAAACTTCATCGGGTCACGTAGAAAAAATACCGGTGTATTGTTACCAACCAAGTCCCAGTTTCCTTCTTCAGTGTAAAATTTGATGGCAAAGCCGCGAATGTCGCGTTCGGCGTCTGCCGCGCCCCTTTCGCCGGCCACAGTAGAGAAACGAACAAACAAATCGGTTTTCTTGCCCATTTGAGAGAAGATTTTCGCCCGTGTGAAATTAGTGATATCACCGGTCACGGTGAAGGCGCCATAGGCGCCTGAACCTTTTGCATGCATGCGCCGTTCGGGGATGACTTCGCGATCAAAATGGGCAAGTTTCTCCAAGAACCAGACATCCTGCAAAAGCTGTGGTCCCCGCGGACCTGCGGTCATCACATTCTGGTTATCGACTACTGGACAACCGGCGTTGGTGGTCAGCTTCTTCTTATCACTCATCTTATTATCCTTTTATTTAACAATCTGTTTGTTACATAAGCTAGGCTGTAGAAAAAACTTTTGACTCCTATTTTCCCGCCAACCACTGACTGCTTGCATCAACATCACTACATTAAAGATGATGGAACCGCTTGATTTGGCATCATGAGTTCAATCATGTCTAGCTTGTTAGGCTTAGTGCATTTGATTGGTTGGTTCGGTTTATTAACAACAAGCGCGATTGCAAAGGTGGAAAGGAATCTGATAGGTAACAGTGGTATCACTAATGTTCGGATTAACATCGGCAA
>JBDSEJ010000517.1:0-2135 GCA_039920105.1 Candidatus Nitrotoga sp.
AGTGCTAGCCAACATTGAAGTTACCGCCTCTGCCATGGGGTATAAACTTTGAGTCGTTTCACCCGGTATTCCATTTGTTCGGCTGGGGCAGTGCAATCGGTTTATTGGTGTTGGCATTGGCAGAAACTTGGCTGCAGCGTCGCAGGCGTCTCCGGCATCAGAGAACCGGGCAAGATACTGTTCATTACGGTGGCTCTGTTGCAACAGTAAGGTGTATAGATGGCAGTGGTGTATTTTTGTTGCTGAATAGAGAGCTCATGTACCTCACGCCCGCAGCTGCCGACGACACACCTCTAACTCGGCGTAGCTGAACGTTTTACTGCCGAGGGTATTCCGCAGTTGATGCTAGAGACGGTGCATAGCGCAAACAAGAAATTTATTTATTTGATTTTTAACGTTACGATGCAAATTTGGTTGGGTGGAATAAGTATAACTTGGCTGTTAGTGCAAGTTATGCTCCTGCTCGCCTATCGCCATATGCTGGCAGCTTATTGGCGGGAACCGGTGTTTCGTTACCCGGTACTGGTTTTTGAAAGTGACGATTGGGGTGCGGGACCGCTGGAGCAGACGCAAGCGCTGGATGCTTTGCGACTGATATTAAAAGGTTACCGGGATCAGGCTGATCATTATCCAGTAATGACTCTGGGCGTAATTCTGAGCATCGCGGATACTGAAGCCATGCGAGCAGAAAAAAAGTCAGAATACACCCGGATTGCCCTTGATCATGCGCGTTTCGAACCTGTGTTGACGGCATTGCTTGCGGGGATCAATGAAGGCGTATTCGCTCCCCAATTGCATGGTATGGAGCACTATTGGCCACCTGCGGTAATGGCGGCGGCAAGGACGGATGCTCAAGTGGCGGCCTGGCTGAAAACAAATGATTTAGCGCAGAGTGAAGAGCTGCCTCCTCGTCTGCAAAGTCGCTGGATTGACGCAACTTCACTTCCTTCTCAGCCGCTCTCAAAGGCAGCAATTGATGCTGCAATTTTGGAAGAGGTTAGCGTGTATACGCAAATTTTCGGTGCAAAACCGGTTATCGCTGTGCCCACTACTTTCATTTGGAGCAGCTTGGTGGAGCGTGCCTGGGCCACCCAGGGTGTGAAATGCGTTATTACCCCTGGCACGCGCTACGATAGCCGCGACGGGCAGGGTCGCCCAAAAGGGGATGGCAAAGTAATACTGAACGGCGAGCGCGGTCAAGGTGATGTAATGTACTTAGTGCGCGACAATTATTTTGAACCTAAACTGGGGCATCGTGCTGAAAAAGGCATGGATGCGCTAGCGCTGCAAACTGCATGCGGGCGTCCGACTTTGCTGGAAACCCACCGCTTTAATTTTCTGGGTAATTCGACTCAGTCCAAGGCTGTACTGGCAGAGTTGGACCGGCTGTTGGCGGAAGCACGGGCACATTATAGTGAGTTGCGGTTTTTATCCACGCAAAACATTGCCGAGGCGATTGTAAGTCAGGATATGTTGCTGATCACAACCGCGCCGCGAGCCCGTGTACTTGCTTGGCTCGCGCGCATTGGGCGCATGTCCCGCTTTTGGAAACTTGCGCGGCTCACTGGTTTGTTCGTGCCGTTGTGGTTGTTAGGAAAGTGGGCAGCATGAGCGCGCCGCGTTTCTCCGTCATCATTCCTGCTTACAATGCGCGTGATACTTTGGCACGCGCGCTTGATTCAGTGCTGGCACAAAGCTGGCCTGCGTTTGAAATTATCGTGATTGACGATGGCTCCATTGATGCTACTGCTGAGGTGGCTGCAAGCTATGGAGACAAAATTCGTTATCTGCGCCAAGACAACGCCGGGGTGTCTGCCGCACGCAACCATGGTGCACGCATAGCCAGTGGCGACTGGCTGGTTTTTCTTGATGCTGATGACTGGTACTATCCCGACCGACTAAAATGGCATGGCGAATGGATCGCTCGTGACGTAAACCTGGATTTTCTCACCGGCGATTATGAATATCGTGATACCAGTGGCGTATTGCTGGGCTGCTCCATGGAAAGCAAGGCATCGGGTCGTGCCATGCTGACCAAGGCTGCAGATAGCCGTGAGGTGGTAATGCAGGAGGCGGAATTTGAGGCTTTCATAGCAGACCACTTTGGCGATACCCACACTCTGAGCTTGCCACGT